>JAPLRW010000047.1 GCA_026398935.1 Methylococcales bacterium | reverse complement strand
TTTTATTGTTCAAGTCAGTTGGGTACCGTTTAATTTTTGATCTGCGCTTCTTACTGCTCATTGGTTAAATGTTCAGTATTTTATCCCATTGCCATCCTTGACACTTTTAAAACACGCACTAAGCATTAACGGCTATTCATACAGGAAAAATGAGATGAAACATAAATTATACGCTGCCGTATTGGCGGCATTAACCAGCGTCGCGCCAATGAGCGCACAGGCTATAGACGTTGGGCAACCTGCCCCGGCATTTACGCTACCGTCTTTGCAGCAAAATACCCCAACCGCCTTAACGCAGTTTGCAGGAAAAGTGGTGTATCTGGATTTCTGGGCTTCTTGGTGTGCGCCTTGCCGCACTTCTTTTCCACTGTTAAATCAACTGCATCAAAAACTGCAAGCACAAGGCTTTGAAGTAGTCGCGGTGAATTTAGATGAAGACAAAACCAAAGCGGAACAGTTTTTAAAAGAATTTCCGGTCAGCTTTAAAATATTAAGTGATCCAGCCGGACAGTGGGCAGATAAATTCGGCGTTGAATCAATGCCAACCTCTTACATTATTGATAAAAAAGGCGTGGTTCAAAATATTCATCATGGTTTTGCCAGTGATGATATTAAAGAATTGGAAGCGAAAATTACGCAATTATTAGCGAAAAAATAAGTGCTTATGAAACACATTAAATTAGCACTGTTAATGCTGGTGGTTATTTCAAGCACCGCTTGTACCGAAGTCTTACCCAGACAACGGGGTAATCTGGCTCTGTCGCAAATGGCTCTAACGCCGGATGCGCTGGAATTTGGCCTGCGTCAGCATACCTCTTTTAGTAAAGAAGCGGCTTCTGGGGGGTATGGCGGCGGCGGTGGCGGTTGTGGCTGTAACTAATTCTTTTTAGCGTAAATTTTAAGATAACCGCGACGATTTTAACCCAGAGAATACCTGTGAAGACAAATAAAAAACACCCGCTAATCAGTCGCTTAAGTTTAGCCGCTTTGGCCTTGCCGGGTTTAATGCAAGACGCTAGCGCTGGTCGGGTTGAAGAAACCTATAACGGCGATTTCCAATATGGCCATTATGCTGAAGGTCATCAGCGTATGGAGGTGGATATATTTGAAGCCGCACTTTCCGCACCCATCGGGAAATCCATAACAGCATCGGTGAATGTGGTGCGTGACGTTATTTCAGGCGCATCACCTATCTACAACAAACCCAATGCCAAAGGAGATGTAAAACAAACCTTAAGTGGTGCATCAATTACCGATCAACGTGATGCCATCAGTTCAAGTTTAACGTACTTTTTTGATAAAGCTTCATTAGGACTTGCGGGTGGTTTTTCAAAAGAAAACGATTACACCTCACGTTATGTCAGCACCAATGCCAGTATTGATCTAAACAACAAACTAACCACGCTTAATTTCGGTGCATCAGTGGCGTTTGATGAAGTTCAACCGACAGCTTATTCTAGCGGCTCACTGAGAAACACCGATTGCGGCGCGATATGCAGCAAAACCAGCCAGCAATATTTGCTGGGCGTATCGCAAGTGATTGATAAAGACTCCATCATCCAAAGCAACATTACCTTTGGTTATCACAACGGGTATCTCGCCGATCCCTATAAGAAAGTATATTTTACCGGTGACGGTGATCTTGCGGGGCAAAATTATGACGTGCGTCCCAGAGAAAAATTTCAATGGGCGTGGTTAACCCAGTATGTACACCATTTCCAAGCGTTAAACAGTGCCGCTTTACACACCGATTATCGTTTTTATACCGATGATTGGGGGATTAATTCACATACAGTAGATCTCAGCTGGAATCAACCCATTGCTGATGGCTGGCAAGTGATCCCACGCTTTCGCTATTATTCGCAAGATAGGGCAGATTTTTATCAACCGGTTTTTGACTCCGCACAAGCACCGGATATCTATTCCAGTGATTATAGGTTGGCGAGCTTTGGGTCATTGTCTGGCGGTATTAAATTGAGTAAAGAATTTACACAAATAAAATCCTTAAGTCAGTTGAAATTCCAAACTGGCATTGAGTATTACGATCATAAATCCAGTTATCAACTGGGCGGAAATGGCAGTGGCAGCTTTGATGACTTCAGCTATTACTTACTAACCGCGTCAGTTAATGCAAAGTTTTAAGTTAAATTCTAGCGCTAGATAAGGTGCGTGTTGTTATTTTGTGCCGAAAAAAAGGCTCGTATTAACACATTAGCAATAGGCATCACATGCCGTACCTCTCTTAATTAGATATAAAGGTAAACTCCATGAAAAATATTATCGTAATAGGCCTCTTAGGGTTATTGGCGATGGGATCAGCACAGGCTGATATTCCCACCGCGACACTGAGCATGACCCCCATAAATACGCAAACGTGGCCCGCACAGTATACGTTGAGCTTAACCGTACCCAAAGACCATCATGCGTACCTGAATGAAGGCGATGAACACATTTACCTGCCCGTCACTCTTGATCCGGATGCCCAATTAGCCAACGCTGGATTGTCAATTGCAAAGCTGGAAAAACCATCCGGTGAATACGACAGCGTAGTAAAAGCCACTGTGTTGCGTGATAGTGGTGACTTTGCGCTTTGGTTAAATCAAACGGGTGCGACCACAGCAAAAGTGGTTACTGTGTCGATTCGTTATCAATTATGTAATGAACTGACCAATGTGTGCTTTCGGCCACAGCTCACTAGTATTGATTTGCCTTTACCCTCCGCAGTTATTAAAGCGTCTTCAGCTACGGCCACTCCGTCCAGTGCGCCTGAAGAATCCGGCAGCTTCATGGATAGCTTATTAGCCTTGTTTCAGAATAACCGTGACAATACGCTGATGATGTTTGGCTTAATGTTCATTGCAGGCTTGTTATCGGTAGCGACACCGTGTGTGTATCCGATGCTACCCATTACGTCGATGTTCATTGTTAATCGCGCCAATGGCGTGGCGGAAAAAGAAAAGCAACATGCGCTGGTGTATTTTATCGGCATTATTGGTACGTATATGCTGTTAGGGCTACTCGCGGGGATGTCTGGCGGGGCGTTTAATACCTTGATGCAATCGGCGTGGGT
>JAPLRW010000239.1:636-3749 GCA_026398935.1 Methylococcales bacterium | reverse complement strand
GGATGTGGTGTACCGGACGGCAACAGGTGGCGGCGCAAAGATTGTGGACAGGTTCGGTAGTGAACGGGAAGTAAAATCACCCGCTGAAGAATTGGGGCAGCGCCAACCAGCTGCGGTCGAACAGGGTTCTATCTTAAACTATGTAAAAGATTGTCTGGACAATGGGGGCCACTTTAATTCCTTTAGCGCCTTACTGCTTAGGCGGTCTACCCAGCGTGTATTGTTCAGCAATAATCACTACGATTAATCAACTTGAACAAGGCTTGCTGCGTCAATTCAACCTTTTTCGTATAGTAACGCCATTTAATCCGCTATTTTTCTCCTATAGCAACCCGATGTTTTTACCGGGAAAACAGGGGCAACATCCATCGTACCGTCGTCATGAAACTTTCAATGTCTCAGCGACATCAATAGCGGGCGTAATAGCCATAATTGAACCGCTTTTCCTCAAATTTACTGGCAGTGATGCTGGGATAGTAGGCCGTTTTTGTATCAGCTTATTTTATTCATACCGTATTTTAGCGGTGTTGATTACGCGGCTCTATTCCTATCATTTTGCGTTCGTTGTGCTGGATTACGCTGTCTGGCAGAATAAGAATTTACGCTTTTGCAATATTTTTTGGCTACTGAGTGCGATTACCATCCGCGATGATGTAGGCAATAATGCTAAAAAATACAGTGAAAAACCCCCCTTTTCTCATCTTAAAACTTAGTATGTTTAAGTCTGATAAATTAAAAAGCTTATCTTCCATTCGGATGCTTTATATAGAAGATGACCTGGAAACACGCGAAGAGTTGCAATATCTGCTCACGCAGTGTGTGGCAGAGCTTTACTCGGCTAAAAATGGTCGAGAAGGCCTTGAACTATACCAAAAAAATCTTCCTGATATTGTCGTCACTGATATTCAAATGCCTGAAATGAATGGCTTAGCGATGGCGACGGCTATTAGGGCGATGAATCCTGAGCAAGCCATTGTCATTCTAAGCGCCCATGATGATGCTGATTATTTGTTTCGTGCGTTGACACTGGGTATTCAACATTACATAACCAAGCCCATCAATGTTGAGCAATTGTTGAATACTCTGATTGATATTAGCGAACGTAAACAAATACAGCAAAAATTACAGGATAAAGAGTACATGCTGTCCGAATCCCAGCGCATCGCTCATATTGGCAGTTGGTCTATGGAGTTGGCGACGGGGCGAATTATCTGGTCGGATGAAATGTACCGCATTTATGGTGTTACACCGGAGACGTTTGGGCACTCTGTGCCAGCACTGCTTGACTTAATTCATCCTGACGACCAATCTGCGCTGGGCGCGTGGGTTAATGACTGTTTGTTGGGCAAGAAAATGCCTGAACTGGATTTTCGTATTACACGCTCAGATGGTAGTGTGCGTTTTATCTGTGGCAGTGGTGAATTGCAATACGATGACATGCACAGACCATTACGCCTGCTAGGCAGTGCGCAAGACATCACTGAGCGTAAACAGGCGGTGCAGGTATTAAATCAGTTCACTGAACAACGGCGTATTGAAGCGGAAGAAGCGGCTGCGATGAAAAGTAATTTTCTGTCCAATATGAGCCATGAAATACGCACGCCCATCAACAGTATCTTGGGCATGGCGTATTTGGCGTTGGATTCATTGCCCACTACGGCGATCAAGCAGCGAGATTATGTACAAAAAATCCATCACTCCGGCGAACATTTATTAGAATTGGTTAATGATATTCTGGACTTTTCTAAAATTGAAGCCGGCAAGATGGTGCTTAATCTGCATACCTTCAGTTTTAAGCTATTCACAGAAAACCTATACAGCTTGTTTTCTGAATCAATGACAAAGAAAGGCCTTGATTTTAAAATTAATGTCGATGCCTTAACGCCCGCTTGTGTAAACGGTGATGAACTGCGGATTCAGCAGATTCTGATTAATTTTATCAGCAACGCCTATAAGTTTACGGAGCAAGGACAGGTATTACTCCAGATACACTTACTATCAGAAACAGCGGAGGCGTGTACCTTAAAATTTGCGGTGACTGATGGGGGGATTGGTTTAAGCGATGAGGAACAGAACAAATTGTTTCAATCTTTTCAACAAGCAGACAATTCAATCACTCGAAAATACGGTGGCACAGGCTTAGGGCTGGCGATTTGTAAACAATTGACAGAGTTAATGGGAGGAGAGATAGGGATTGAAAGCCGCAAAGGCTACGGTAGCGTATTTTGGATTACGTTGACACTGGCTAAGAGTGATAAACAATGCCTGGATATTTACGATAAGCCTAACGCTGATAATCTAACTGCGTTGAAAGGGGCGAAAATATTGCTGGTAGAAGATAATTCATTTAATCAGCAAGTCGCGTGTGAGCTTCTGGAAAAACAAGCGGCTCTTGTGACCATTGCTAATGATGGTTTAGAAGCACTTAAATACTTATCTACGCATGCGTTTGATTGTGTCTTAATGGATATGCAAATGCCTAAGATGGATGGCCTTGAAGCGACGCAACACATGCGAAAACAGCCTCATTTAGCGAATATTCCGGTGATAGCCATGACCGCCAATGCATTAATTGGCGAGCGTGAAAAATGCTTTTCGGCGGGCATGAATGATTTTATTAGCAAGCCGGTTAAGCCACATATTTTGTACGCTACGTTAGCTAAATGGCTTACGTTCAGGTTAAAAAGTACGGTGAATGCTGAGGATAAGCGCGCGTTAAAAAACGATGAATATGTGGCAGTGGCGCAGCCTGTTATTACCCCGCCTGTTTTTTCCGTCTTAGCCGATGATTTGGAGATGATTGATTTATCGGTATTGGCTGAAATGGTTGGTGATCATCCCGATACGATGCGCCGGTTTACCCTGAAGTTTGTCGAATCCGCCGCACAGGCATTGTATGAAATGGATGTAGCACTGCAACAACAAGACAGTATTTCTATTGGACGATTAGCGCATCGAATCAAATCACCCGCTAAAACAGTGGGAGCCATGCAGTTTTTTACATTGTGCCAAACATTGGAACAATTAAATGCTGACAGCACTATCGAACAGACAACCGAGCTAATTGATCAGTTACAGCAATTATTTACCAAAATTCAGGAACACGTTAACGT
>JAPLRW010000239.1:0-557 GCA_026398935.1 Methylococcales bacterium | reverse complement strand
TGATGTTTTCTCCCTAGTAGGCTATTTAAAAATGTGTGGCTTATACCTAAAAATACTGTTGATGTAGTCGACAATGCCGTGAAATAGGCGGAAAAGCCACTGTTTTTTCGCCTGAACATTTATAAAATAACCGTATGTTTACTAATAAAAAACTAAGCAACTTATCGTTTGCTCGGGTGCTGTATATAGAAGACGATCTGGACACGCGCGAAGCGCTACAGTTCACGCTGGAGAACTATGTGGCGGAACTCTACTTGGCTAAAAATGGCCGGGAAGGCCTTGACTTATACCGAGAGCATCTTCCCGATATTGTTGTCACTGACATTCAAATGCCTGAAATGAATGGCTTAGCGATGGCGACAGAGATCAGAGCGCTTAATCCTGAGCAGGCCATTGTTATTTTAAGTGCGCACGATGATGCGGAATACTTGTTTCGTACCTTAGTGCGTGTTTCAAAAGTCCTCAGTTTAGCGTTCAAGTCGCCCAAGCATGAGATTTATCATGGCAATATGAATGAAAGCGGTGCTAGATTCGGTCAACACTTCGTAATCCTTGCT
>JAPLRW010000104.1 GCA_026398935.1 Methylococcales bacterium | reverse complement strand
TACATACGGCCAAGGCATATTTAGCTCCCAAACGCTTCGCTTCGTGTAACGCAGCCAATGTGTCAGCCGTTTCGCCAGATTGCGAAATAGTGACAATCAAGGCATCATCGGCCAATACGGGCTGTCTATAGCGGAACTCACTGGCAATTTCAATTTGGCAAGGTACTCTGGCTAATTTTTCAAACCAATACTTGGCAACGAGACCCGCATGATAACTGGTACCACAAGCCAAAATCTGTACAGACTTAATGTTATCAAAGACATCACTCGCATTATGCCCAAAAGCATTATCCATTAAGCGTTGATTAACAAAGCGACCTTCGAGTGTTTCAGCAATAGCGGCTGGTTGCTCAAACATTTCTTTTTGCATGTAATGCCGATAGATGCCTTTATCAACCGCATTCGCCGTTAATTTACTGACCGTAATGGCACGCTCAACTTGCTGATCATTTTTATCATAAATAACCACACCGGCTAAGGTCAACTCAGCAACATCACCCTCTTCCAAGAAAATAAAACGTTGCGTTACGGGTAATAATGCCGCCACATCCGAGGCAATAAACCATTCGCCAATACCAACACCAATCACCAACGGACTGCCTTTACGACAAACAATCATACGATCCGGGTATGCTTGAGCAATGACACCCAACGCATAAGCACCTTCTAAATGCACTAGCGTTTTCTTAACGGCCTCTAACAAACCACTTGAGTTTTCTAATTCAGCATGAATTTGATTAACAATGACTTCAGTATCCGTCTCTGAATTGAAGGCATATCCTTGTGCTTTTTGTTGCTGACGTAACTGACCATGGTTTTCAATAATACCATTATGTACCACCGCCACTTGCTCGCGACAAATGTGCGGATGTGCATTTTCGGTGCTAGGTTTACCGTGCGTCGCCCACCGTGTATGGGCAATGCCAATTGAACCCTGAACAGGCTCTTCCTCTATCAAGGCTTCAAGGCCAACAACCTTACCCAACGCGCGCCGCCGCGACAAAAGTTGATTCTCAATAACCGCTAAACCCGCAGAATCATAGCCACGGTATTCAAGCCGTTTTAAGCCCTCAATTAAAATAGGTACTACATTACGCTGCGCAATAGCGCCCACAATTCCACACATTATTTTGACTCCTTTTTGACAGGTCGTTGCCATCCAGCAATAGATACTTGCTTGGCGCGGCTTAACGTTAGTTGACTTTCGGGCGCATCTTTTGTGATAGTAGAACCAGCACCCAAGGTTGCATTTTTTGCGATGGTCACCGGTGCAATCAGCTGGGTATTTGAGCCAATAAATACACCATCTTCAATGATAGTTTGGTATTTATTCACGCCATCATAATTGCACGTTATAGTGCCCGCACCAACATTGACATTACTGCCCATCGTGGTGTCGCCAATATAACTTAAATGATTAACTTTACTGCCTTGCGCTACCGTTGATTTCTTAATTTCTACAAAATTCCCAACATGTACCTGCTCAGCCAAGATAGTCCCTGGACGCAAACGAGCAAACGGCCCAACTCGGCTGCCTGCGCCAATCTCTGCATCGTCGATAACACAATTCGGCAATATCTCCACATTGTCGCCAATCACCGCATTTTTAACACAACAACCAGCGCCGATATGCACATTATTGCCAATGCTGATTTTTCCTTCTAAAATAACATTGACATCAATAATAACATCTTGTCCCAAGGCGACTATTTCACCTCTAAGGTCAAAACGACTGGCATCCATTAACGTGACACCTTTCTCCATTAATACTGCCGCCTGCTGTGCTTGATAAGAGCGTTCCAAATAATTAAGCTGCGCGCGGTTATTAACCCCTAACACCTCATCCTCATGCTCAGGCTGTGCGGTAACGACACTAACATTATCAGCAACCGCCATTTCAATAATATCCGTCAAATAAAACTCACCTTGCGCATTATTATTCTTTAACGCTTGCAACCATTTCTTTAAATATGCACCCGGTACCGCCATAATGCCCGTATTGACTTCATGAATGGTCTTTTCTTGCGCGGAAGCATCCTTCTCCTCAACAATTTTTTCCACCTGCGACTGTTCATTTCGAACAATCCGTCCATAACCAGCCGGATCAGCCAGATTCACGGTTAATAAAGCGAGTGTTTTAGCATTAGCCAAGGACAATAAACGCTCTACTGTAACCAATTTTAACAATGGAACATCCGCATATAGAATCAATACGGTATCCGTATCTTCTATCGTTGGAATAGCTTGCTGAACCGCATGCCCCGTGCCTAGTTGCTCACGCTGCTCCGTCCAGGTTGCTGCCAAATCGACATGACTGCTTTTAAGCACATCACCACCATGTCCATAAATAATGGTTATAGCATTATTTTGCAACTGAGCACTCATATCATACACATGCCTAAGCAACGGCTTATTGGCGATCGCATGTAGAACCTTTGGCTTATCAGAACGCATACGCGTCCCTTTTCCAGCCGCTAAAATAATCGTCGAAATTCTCATTTTAAAACCTTTTAATTAAATATACTCAAACTGTATATGAGGTGCGTCTATCGTTCGGCCAAAAGCTATGAAAAATCAACTAGTCACGCGAGTACAGCATGACTATTTTTTCATCTCAATGACAATATTGGAACGTCGAGCGTATATCAATATAAACACCCAACCATGTTATGCAGCAAACACTACGAAATATAGCACTACATCAAAAATAAACAACATTATAAAAACAAAAAAGCCCGACAACGCAAGGCGCTATCGGGCTTTTTCAGATGGCTATAAGGCCAGTTTATCCACCACGTTTTCTTAATCGTTCTAACGTTCTTAATTGCATCAATGCAATCGTTAGCTGCGACTGAGCTGTAGCATAATCTATTTTATTCGATTTATCTTTCAGCGCTTCTTCAGCCTTCATTTTAGCCTCTAAAGCAGCAGCTTCATCAATATCCTTCGCTCTAATCGCTGTGTCAGCCAAAATAGTAACTTTATGCGGCTGAACCTCTAACATTCCGCCTGATACAAAAAAGGGATAACTTTCACTGCTACTGACTTTTACTCGCACTTCGCCAGGGTTAAGCTTTGATATAAAAGGAGCATGGCGCGGTGTAATACCCACTTCACCTAATTCAGCGGGTGCAAAAACCATCTCTGCTAACCCTGAAAATAATTGCGCTTCTGCACTTACAATATCTACATGCACTGTCATTGTCATCTCGGCATCACCTAAACGTTATTTAGCCTTTCATTTTAGCTGCTTTTTCAAGCACTTCATCAATGGTACCGACCATATAAAAAGCTTGCTCTGGAATATTATCAAATTCACCGTCAATAATACCCTTGAAACCGGCAATCGTATCTTTTAATGACACATATTTACCCGGTGATCCGGTAAAAACTTCAGCAACGAAGAATGGTTGTGACAAAAAGCGCTGAACTTTACGCGCTCTGGTTACCGTTAACTTATCTTCTTCAGACAACTCATCCATACCCAAAATGGCGATAATATCACGCAATTCTTTATAACGTTGCAAAATACCTTGCACATTACGCGCTACGTCATAATGCTCTTGACCAATGACTAAAGGATCCAACTGACGACTGGTTGAATCTAAAGGATCAATCGCAGGATAAATACCCAACTCGGCAATTTGACGAGACAATACCACCGTCGCATCTAAATGCGCGAAAGTTGTCGCTGGTGACGGATCGGTTAAATCATCCGCTGGTACATAAACCGCTTGTATAGAAGTGATCGAACCTGTTTTGGTTGATGTAATGCGCTCTTGCAATACACCCATCTCTTCAGCCAATGTAGGTTGATAACCTACCGCAGAAGGCATACGACCCAACAACGCAGATACTTCCGTACCGGCTAAAGTATACCGATAGATATTATCAACGAAAAATAAAACGTCACGGCCTTCTTCACGGAAATATTCCGCCATAGTCAAGCCCGTTAATGCCACCCGTAAACGGTTACCCGGTGGCTCATTCATTTGTCCGTAAACTAACGATACTTTATCAATAACGTTTGAATCCGTCATTTCATGATAGAAATCGTTACCTTCACGCGTACGCTCACCAACACCCGCAAATACCGAATAACCACTGTGCTCGATCGCGATGTTCCGGATCAATTCCATCATGTTAACCGTCTTACCTACACCAGCACCACCAAATAAACCCACTTTACCGCCCTTAGCAAAAGGACAAACCAAGTCGATTACTTTAATACCAGTTTCAAGCAATTCATTCGCCGCAGCTTGTTCATCATAAGCAGGTGCGGCACGATGAATACCCCATTTGACTTCTTCGCCAATTGGGCCTTTTTCATCAATAGGCTCACCTAAAACATTCATGATGCGGCCAAGAGTTTTTTGTCCAACAGGCACAGAAATAGCTGCACCCGTGTTGCTAACCTCTAATCCACGGCTCAATCCGTCAGTCGATCCCATCGCAATTGTTCTAACGACACCATCGCCTAATTGCTGCTGAACTTCTAAAACGAGACCCTTATCTTTTACGTTTAATGCGTCATATACTTTCGGCAGATCATCGCGTGAAAATTCCACGTCAACAACCGCTCCAATAATCTGAACGATTTTACCCAAACTCATACTGTCGTCCTCTTTAATACTAGTCTAAATTCAATTGGCTTAGGCATTATACAGCTGCAGCACCGGCCACAATTTCTGAAATTTCTTGTGTAATGGCAGCCTGTCTTGCTTTGTTATAAACAAGTTGCAGTTCACTAATGAGGTTTCCGGCATTATCCGAAGCACTCTTCATCGCCACCATTCTGGCTGCCTGTTCACACGCATTATTTTCAACCAACCCTTGATATACAATAGACTCAATATAACGAGTCAATAAGCTATCCAGTACTTCTTTAGCATCCGGTTCGTATAAATAATCCCAGTGTCCACTGAGCTCTTCTTCAAGCTCTTCAGCAACAATTGGCAATACTCTATCTAACGTAGGCTGTTGCGTCATGGTATTAACGAAGCCATTACTGGCTAAATACAGCGCATCAATCTCTCCGGCATTATAAGCATCTAACATGACCTTAATAATACCTATTAAATCATGTAAATGTGGTGTGTCACCTAACTTTGAAACTTGACCCACCAAATTACATGTTTTCAAACCAGAGAAAAAACCAACTGCTTTTGATCCAATGGTGCAAACATCAACTTCAATAGCCTGATCTTCCCAAGCTCTTAATTGTTTTATTGTCGTTCTAAATAAATTTGAGTTTAACCCACCACACAAACCTCGATCAGAACTCACCACAATAATACCGACCCGCTTCATTTCACGCGCCATCAAAAAGGGATGTTTGTATTCGGCATTTGCATGCGCTAAATGCCGAATAATCTGACTAATTTTTAATGCATACGGACGTGTAGCTTGCATCCTGCTTTGTGTTTTACGCATTTTACTCGCCGCAACCATTTCCATTGCGCGAGTGATCTTCTGAGTATTCTTAATACTCGCAATCTTGGTGCGTATTTCTTTGCCAACAGCCATAAGTCGACCTTTTACCAGGTATGAGTTTTAATGAAGCTTTCTATCGCAGCACGAATACCCTGTTGAATATCATCACCAAAATCACCTTTTTCATTGATTTTATCCATCAAAGCCGATTGCTCAGATTTCATATACAACTGTAATGCATCTTCAAAGCTGCGCACTTTTTTAACGTCAACGTTATCTAAAAAGCCTTCGTTCGCCGCGAATAACGATACCGCCATTTGCGCGACAGACATTGGTGAATATTGATTTTGTTTCATCAATTCCGTTACACGTTGACCGCGTTCAATTTGCTTACGCGTAGCTTCGTCTAAATCAGAAGCAAACTGAGCAAAAGCGGCTAACTCACGGTATTGCGCTAAATCTAATCGCGTACCACCACCCAATTTTTTAATAATTTTTGTTTGCGCCGCGCCACCAACACGAGATACGGATAAACCAGCGTTTACCGCAGGTCTAATACCCGCATTAAACAAACTGCTTTCCAAAAATATCTGTCCATCCGTAATTGAAATCACGTTGGTTGGAACGAAAGCAGAAACGTCACCGCCTTGCGTTTCAATAATGGGTAAAGCCGTTAATGAACCGGTTTTACCTTTAACTTTACCACCGGTTAATCTTTCAACTTCTGCAGCATTAATACGCGATGCTCTTTCCAATAAACGTGAATGTAAATAAAATACATCCCCTGGATACGCTTCACGACCTGGCGGACGACGTAAAAGTAAGGAAACCTGACGATAAGCCCACGCTTGCTTAGTTAAATCATCATAAATAATCAGCGCATCTTCGCCGCGATCACGGAAAAACTCGCCCATTGAACAGCCGGTATAAGGCGCTATAAATTGCATAGCCGCTGATTCTGAAGCAGAAGCCGCTACAATAATAGTGTGGGCTAACGCGCCATGCTCTTCTAACTTACGAACAACATTGGCAATAGAAGAACGTTTTTGACCTATCGCGACATAAATACACTTAATGCCGGTGTTTTTCTGATTGATAATCGCATCAATAGCAATCGCCGTTTTACCGGTTTGTCGATCACCAATAATCAACTCACGCTGACCACGACCAACCGGAATCATCGCATCAATAGATTTCAATCCCAATTGTACAGGTTGATCAACTGATTGACGTGCAATAACACCCGGTGCAATTTTCTCAATCGGAGATGTTTCTGTGGTATCGATAGCGCCTTTACCATCAATTGGATTACCTAACGCATCGACAACGCGACCTAACAAGGCTTCACCAACGGGTACTTCAAGAATTCTACCGGTACACTTTACGGTATCGCCTTCAGAGATGTGTTGATATGCGCCTAAAATAACCGCACCAACCGAATCTCTTTCCAAGTTTAACGCCATTCCAAAGGTATTCCCTGGAAACTCAAGCATCTCACCTTGCATGGCTGCTGAAAGACCATGTACTCGCACGATACCATCGGTCACACTGACCACAGTACCTTCGGTATGTGCTTCGGTACTCAAATCGAAGCTTTCGATCTTCTTTTTTATCAGATCACTTATTTCAGATGGATTTAATTGCATGTTGTTTTTCTCACTCTCACTGTAGTGCTTTTTGCATGTGTTGAAGCTGGCCTCTAATAGACCCGTCAATGACCCTGTCACCTGCACGAACCAAAACGCCGCCTATTAATGATTTATCCACGATTACTGTCATGTGGACTTTTTTATTCAGCGTTTTTTCCAGTGTTGAAGAAAATTTCTTTTGCTCATCCTGAGAAAAAGCAAAAGCAGTTAATACTTCAACATCGACATAGCCGTCGTGATCTGCTTTATATTGCTCGAATTGCACGGCAATAAGGGGCGCTAAGGAAAGTCGACCATTCTGAATCAGTAATTTTAGAAAATTCTCACTTTCTCCTTCTATCTGCCCTTGGCAAATATCAAGCATCAAAGCTGACAATTGATCTGTAACTACTTTAGGATTATCGAGGACAGCAGAAATTTCTTTATCACTGATCACAGCCGATAAAAACGCAAGCGACTTCGACCAGTTAACCAGCGTGTCGGTTTCTTTTGCTCTTTTAAAGACTGCAGTCGCATAAGGACGTGCCAATGTTGCTAATTCGCTCATTACACTGCTATCCTATAACTGTTTAGATACTTTAGTTAAGATCTCTTTATGCTTATTTTTATCAATTTCAGCACCTAGAATCTGTTCCGCAGCACTCAACGCTAAAGCCGATATTTCTTTGCGCAAGCTTTCTTTTGTTTGCTGTATCTCTTGTTCAATTTGTGCTTTAGCCGCAAGCAACAATCGTTCGCCTTCTTTTTTGGCGACATCTTTCGATTCTTCAACCAGCTCATTAGCCCGTTTTTGAGCTAAAGTTATAATGCCAGCAGATTCTTCTTTAGCCTGAATCAATAAACTCTTCGCTTTTTTCTCAGCCAAGTGAATCTGTTCCTGGCCTCTTTCTGCGGCTGCCAATCCTTCAGCAATTTTTTTCTTACGTAGTTCTAAAGACTCAATTAACGGGGGCCAGATATACTTCATGGTAAACCATACCAGAAGTGTAAACGTAATCATTTGCCCAATCAGAGTAGCATTGATACTCACGATGAGATCCTCTTGTTGCTGTTAAAATTCAGGTTTAACCCGCTGCTGCTGCTTGTACAGCAGACAGGAAAGGGTTAGCAAACGTAAAGAACAACGCCAAGCCAACGCCGATCATGGTTACCGCGTCTAACAGACCCGCTACCACAAACATTTTTACTTGTAACATTGGAACCATCTCTGGTTGACGAGCAGCACCTTCCAAAAACTTGCCGCCTAACAGGCCAAAACCGATAGCGGTTCCTAAAGCGCCCATACCCAAAACTAAACCTACTGCAATAGCCGTCATGCCTTGCACGTCGGCGATTAAAGCTGCCATTTCCATAATTTCTCCAATTAAAAATGTTGTGTTAATGTGTAAAAAATGAACTCTTAATGATCTTCATGCGCCATACTGAGGTAAACAATGGTCAGTACCATAAATATGAAGGCTTGAAGCGTTATGATTAAGATGTGAAATACCGCCCAAGGAAAACTCAACGCAGGCTGAATATACCAAGGCAGTAATCCAATTAAAATAAAAATCAATTCCCCTGCATACAGGTTACCAAATAACCGTAGTGCTAAAGAAATAGGTTTCGCAATTTCTTCAACCAGCTTTAACAATAAGTTAAACGGCAACAACCAAGGGCCAAACGGTTGAAACAACAACTCTTTTGCAAAACCCCAAGGGCCTTTTATTTTAATACTGTAAAAAATAATCAAACAAAATACTGAAATTGACATTGCAAAGGTAGCATTCAAATCGGTACTTGGCACTACACGTAAATATTCAAGACCCATTAACGAACCAACCGTCGAGAAAATATCTACTGGGAACAAATCCATAAAGTTCCACAAGAATACCCAGCAAAATATGGTTAACGCCAACGGCGCAATCAATGTGCTATGTCCATGAAAACTGTCTTTGACCTGTGTATCAACAAACTCAATCAGCATTTCTGCAAAGTTTTGCATCAATCCCGGAACGCCCGTTGTTGCTTTGTCGGCAGCCGTTTTAAAAAACCAAATAAACAAGCCACCCAAAAACGCTGAAAAAAACAAGGTATCAAGGTGTAATGTCCAAAAACCCTCGCCGACACTGAACGGGGTTAAATGATGAACAATATATCCGGTTGCACCTTCTGCTGCATGGGCTTCAGTAGCCATCATTCCTCGCTAATGTTTATTATTCGCGTAATATTAACGCGAACCAGAAAATCGATAATACTGAGACATAACTTGCCATCAGTGGTAAAAATTGTATATTAGGCAGTTGGAATATTATTATAAATAGCGCCGCTGTTAACAGTAACTTTCCAGACTCACCTGTATAAAACGATCGCACCATTTGCCTCGGCTCCTGCCCCTGAGATCGTTTGATCTTTAACGCAAAATAAACGTTTGGGATGAAGGCCGCCATTCCGCCTAACAAGGCGTACAAAGCATACAATTGACCGTTGATCATTGCGAAAACAGCCACGCTGACCGCAATAACCAGCAACTGTAAAAATAGAATTTTGCTGACTGTAGAAAGACGCTTTCCAATCACTCTCAACTCCACTCAAAACAGCCACCGATTATATAGACGCAACGCAATTAAAGCAACTGTTGATTAAGCCTGCAAAAGCACATTGCCCCTTGATGACACCTTATCATGACGAAAACCCGTTTAAGCAACCTACGCATACTTATGGGTACATCATCACCGTCGCCGCCCCGAAAAAACGGATGTCGCACGCTATTTGCTACCACACTGCTGGTAAAAATGATTGCTCATTACGCAATTCCAAATGATCGCCATTCTGCCCGATCACATACAAACCTTTGCGTATCGCATATTGCGCGACATTATCAGGAATCACCATCCCCGCCACCGCACCTGTATTTCAAAACGTAGGGCGGATAAGCGATAGCGCCATCCGCCTTGAAGCCTCAAAGGTGCATGACGTCACGCTTATGCACCCTACATTATCTTCCGTATACGGGGTACGCGGTACCCGGCTACCTAACTTACAACATTAATTTGCACACTCAGCATCTACCTGAGTACCGTTTTGATTTGTTGCAGGTGCTTTAATTTTTAACAGCCACCAGTATTTGTCGGTAGGAAGTGATAATTTATCCCCATTGTTAATAACTTTACTAGCACTCCAATCTTTTACGTTCCAGCCTTTCCATGAGACCTCAATGGGTACTGGGGTACTGAACTTAATATTTTTACAAGTATCTGTTCGCGTTACTTGAAATACCGACAGTGTATTTTTGTCTCTTAACAGTACAACAGTATCGATGTTTCTACCAAATCCATCGATGGTGTTCTGGATCGAGTGGTTATTTGAATGTCCAATCAACG
>JAPLRW010000262.1 GCA_026398935.1 Methylococcales bacterium | reverse complement strand
TAGTTTGATAAAGAGGGGCGTTGAGTTTTAGTCCCTCTATACTATCGCCCCGCCGTTAGTATGGTTTTGGGTGTATAAAACCATCAGTCTGTTGCCACCGCAAGATTTTTATTGCGTATCCATTCACTCCACGATCCAGCGTACAGCTTAGACCCCGTCAATCCAGCGACTTCCATTGCCAGCAGGTTATGACAGGCCGTTACGCCAGAGCCACACATATGCACCACCTGTTCTGGTGCGGTATTGCCAATCAGTGCTTTAAAATGCTCGCGTAACTGCTCAGCCTTTAAAAACAAGCCGTTATTATCCAGATTTTTTTGAAAGGCACGGTTGAGCGCGCCGGGAATATGACCCGCAATCGGATCAATGGGTTCTTGTTCGCCGCGAAAACGTTCCGGGGTTCGGGCATCAATCAGGCAAATGCTTTTTTGTGCGAGGCTATTTTGCACCTGCGTTGCATTGAGCCAGGCAGTATCATCCAAGTAGGGTCTGAAAATACACGGCTTAAGCGTCGGCAAGGTAGTTGTTATGGCGTGTCCGCGCGTTTGCCAGTCTTTAAATCCGCCCTCTAATACCGCCACTTGGTTGTGTCCCATGCAGCGTAACAGCCACCACAAACGCCCAGCAAAGGCTCCGCTTGCATCGTCATACACGACAATCTGACTGCTATTATTGATGCCCCATTGCCCCAGTTTTTTTGCTAATAAACGAAAGTCAGGCAAAGGATGACGACCAGTAATAGTGGTTATCGCTGAAGACAGGTCTTTATCCAGATGCGCGTAACGGGCATTGGGAATATGCCCAAGACGATAGGCTTTGAAGCCTGCGTCACTATCTGCCAAGGAAAAGCGGGCATCAATCACAACCCAATTGGCACTATTAAGGTTTCTGCTGAGGGCATCGTGATTAATCAGTGTGGTATAAGACATTGTAGGTACTCTCCTAATAAGGGTTAATGGTCGGAGGCTGGTGGAAGAGTAATGACGTTCGGCTGCTGCGGTGCCTGTGTGCCCAATAAAAAACCGGCGTTATTAGCTTGCTTAACGGTTGACATACTGGGGATAGTTAATCCAAACTGACTGGACGACGTGGTTGGGATGTCGTTAGCGTTATCGCTTACAATCAACATAATTTTGCCAATATGTTGATTGCTTTCCATGAGCGTATGTGCTTGTTGTGCGATGTCCAAGGCAAACGTGGCGTGAATAACCGGTTTAATTTGACCCGTGGATAATAATGGCCAGATATTTTTATACAGTTGTTCGGCAATCGCCGCTTTAAACGCATCATCTCTGACTCTGAGCGTCGAGCCCGTTAGGGTTAAACGTTTTAGCAGGAAGGGCAATAGGTTAAGATCTGCTTTTGGCCCGTTTTGCAATGCGATTTGCACTAAGCGCGCATCGAATGCCATGCATTGCACGTTACGTGCAAAGTAATCCCCCCCAATCATATCCAAGATAACATCCACGCCGTGGTTATCAGTGAGTTCGTTTATTTCTTTGACAAAGCCTTGCGTCTTGTAATTAATAGCCGCATCCGCGCCCAGCTCTAAGCAACGCAGACATTTAGCATCTGAGCCTGCGGTGACGATCACTTTAGTGCCATAGGCTTTGGCTAATTGGATCGCCGTAGTACCGATACCGCTGCTGCCGCCATGTACCAGTAAAGTTTCATTCGGTAACAAGCGGGCGCGGTCAAACACATTACTCCATACCGTAAAAAATGTTTCCGGTAACGCGGCGGCTTGCAGATAGGAAAAACCTTGAGGTATGGGTAAGCATAGGCTGGCAGAGGCAAGGCAATACTCGGCATAACCGCCGCCAGTCACTAATGCGCAGACATTATCACCCACTTTTAAATGTGTCACATTCGCCCCTAACGCGACGACCGTTCCGGCAACCTCTAATCCTAGAATATCTGAAGCGCCCTCGGGCGGCGAATATAAGCCTTTACGCTGCATCACATCCGGACGATTAACCCCGGCCGCCGCGACTTTAATGAGTACTTGCTGGTAACACGGTTCGGGTGTGTCGCGCTGTACCGCTTGCAAAACATCGGGAGTGCCGCTGTGGGTGATTTCAATGGCGCGCATGTGGGTAGGAAAAGTCATAGGTTTGATTGCCCCAATTTAGATTGAACACTGTGGATCTTATCGGCCATACTTTGCGTTTTGTCGGTGCGTGTATTAATGCGTATGGAGCTTACAATGCGTGGCGCACCCATTTCATGTACCACTTCGTGACAACGTTTAACAGCGGCAAATACGGCATCCCATTCACCTTCTATTTCCGTGTTGTTGGCATTGATTCTGAAGCTTAAACCAGCTTCGCGAACGATTTCTGCACACGCTGCGACATACGTTGAAACCGAAACGCCGACCCCTAACGGAACCACGCAAAAATCAATTGAGACATTCATAATACCCTCCAACTAAAGCTGATTTAAACCGATAATTGCGGGTATTATAGGGGGCTTTCAGGCGACATCCAACTTAAAGCAATGTGTGAAAGTGGAATGAGCGGCTGAGTAATGCATGCTTACGTTGGTCGAGCGCAACAGGCTCAGTATAAATGGCTGCGCGTAAGGGTGAGTGATTGATGCTTACGCGGTATAAACAATACAGGATAAACAAATGATACAAGTTGGCATTGTAGGTGGGACGGGTTATACCGGCGTGGAATTATTGCGTATATTAGCCTTGCATCCGAAGGTTGAGGTTGCTGTGGTGACATCACGCGCAGATGCAGGTACGCGGGTTGATGCGGTTTATCCCAGTTTAAGAGGCTATAGTAATGCGGTTTTTACGCCGCCAGAGCTAGAAACGTTGGCTGATTGTCAGGTGGTGTTTTTTGCGACGCCTAACGGTACGGCAATGTTAATGGCGGAACAGTTATTACAACGCGGTGTAAAAATCATTGATTTATCCGCCGACTTTAGATTGCAAGACGTTAAGCAGTGGGAACATTGGTACGGTATGCAACATGCTTGCCCTGATTTAATTAGTGAGGCGGTGTATGGTTTACCGGAAATCAATCGCGAGGTGATTAAAACGGCGCAGTTGATTGCTTGTCCTGGCTGTTACCCAACCGCTGTACAGTTAGGTTTTTTACCGCTTATTGAGCAAAACCTCATTGATAATGGGCGGTTGATTGCCGATGTAAAATCGGGTGTGAGTGGCGCGGGGCGTAAAGCCGAATTATCCTCACTTATGAGTGAAACGGGTGAGAGTTTTAAAGCGTATGCCGTAGCAGGACACCGGCATCTGCCAGAAATTATTCAAGGCTTGTCGCACGTTGCCGCTGAAACGGTTGGCTTGACCTTTGTGCCGCATTTAACGCCGATGATTCGTGGTATTCATGCCACGTTATATGGACAATTACACACAGATGTTGCTGATTTACAAGCGCGCTATGAACAGCGTTATGCGCATGAGCCGTTTGTTGATGTGCTGCCCGCTGGGGTGCATCCTGATACCCGTAATGTACGTGGCAGCAATCGTTGCCAGATTGCGATTCATCAACCGCAAGGCGGTTCGACAGTGGTAGTGTTGTCGGTGATTGATAATTTAGTAAAAGGTGCTGCGGGTCAGGCAGTTCAGGCGATGAATATACAGTTTGGGTTGGAGGAAGGGATGGGATTGCAGACGGTGGCGTTGTATCCTTAGCATGAGCAATCCACTTTGCGGATGGCGGCAGACGTTTAAAAAAAGCGGCTTAGTTATTACCTTGCCTTTATACGGTATGGCGTAACTACGTTATCTGGTTAGTGTTTAAAAACGTATTCAGGTAGCACGATGCATAGCCAATTAAAAACTAAAATTAGTCATGTGTATGTGGAGGGGCTTGATCATTCTAGTGCGCTTCGATATGCCTGTTTTGTTGTTCCGGTAGTATTCGGGTTTTATTCGATGCTTCTGGGGCAAGATGCCAACTGGGACTTATTGAACTACCATTTTTATAATCCATATGCTTGGTTAAATAACAGGATTGGCCTTGATGTAGCGCCTGCGCAATTACAAAGTTACTTCAATCCGTTGCTTGACGTCCCTTACTTTGAGATGGCAACGCATTGGTCTGCGCGCTGGGTTGGCTTTACCATGGGGGCATTTCATGGGCTTATATTCATACTTTTGTTGGGCATTACCCGTCAAATCCTACCTGTTACGCTAAAAATAAAACGTAATAGGTATTCTATTTTATTGGCCTCAGCTTGCTGCATCACCGCTGCATTTATTTCAGAGCTGGGTAATACGATGGGCGACAATGCCACCGCATTGTTTGTTTTGGCGGCGTTGTTCATTCTGCTGAAAAATTGGGATGTACTGGGTATATGGACTTGGCAGTCCTCGGTCATTATCAGTTTGGCTGGAATTGTGATGGGTTTTGGCGTTGGCTTGAAACTGACCAATGCCATCTACGCTGTAGCACTTTGTATTAGTTGTATGACCTTGCCCATCAATTGGATGGCTCGGTTGCGTGTTGCATTCGTGTTTGGGTTGGGGGTTCTTCTGGGTATTTCGCTGAGTGCCGGTTTTTGGTTTATAGGCATGTGGCATTGGTTTAAAAATCCATTATTCCCGCAATTTAACTCAATTTTCAACAATCCTTTTGCGGCATCAACGTTTATTTCTGACACAAGATGGTTGCCAAAGGGCTGGTTAGAAACAATTTTTTGGCCATTTATTTTTGCCTTGCACCCGAAACGAGTGGGTGAGAGTCCCGTCTATCAAATCGGTTGGCCTATTCTTCATCTCTTGTTTATCGCATGGGGATATACCTTGCTTCGTAAGAGGTTTTCGCGCAATGTCATGCCAAATTTGGAGCCGAAAGCGGCGTTTTTACTTTTTTTTATTGCTGTTGGCTATGTTATTTGGATGAAGCTGTTTAGTATTTATCGTTATATTGTGCCAATTGAGCTGTTAACGCCATTGGCCATTTGGATATTATTGCATCATCTGCTTGGGGTTGCGGCGGCACAAAAAATGGCGGGGCGAATACTGAAGGTTGGCGCATTGGTCGTTTTGGTTGGAACCAACTCTTGGGGACATAAATCATGGAGTCAAGATAGCTTTCGAGTTGATGCGCCTATTTTACAAAATCCTGAGCGCACAATAATATTATTGGTCGGTGGTTCGCCGATGGCTTGGATGATCCCGTTTTTTCAAAAGCCCATCGCTTTTGCGTCGTTAGCCAGTAATTTTCCTGAGGGGAGTGCTTACGCCGCACATATTCGATCAATGATGTCGGTACGATCAGATGTCTATATGATTGCGGACGCCAAAACTAATTTTAGGCTAACGGCTGTCACCGATATGAATGCCGCTTTTAATACGCTAGGGCTAACTCGAAGTGACGTGTCTTGCCGAGCTCTGGGGTGGGCACTAAAGACATTCAATATTCATGCAAACGTGCAAGAATTTAAGCGCGTGGATGGTCGTTGTGCGTTGGGTGTCCTTCCTCAGGATAATATAGATATTGTTGCGGTAAACCGTATAATCGCAAATGAACGCTCGCAACTTTTAGAACGGTATGGGTTGAAAGCAGAGCCCAATACCTGTGAGGCATATGAAACATTTGTCGGAGAACGATTGTTTTCCTATCAATTGTGTCGCGTGTCAAATAGGTGAGTGGTTGGGGGGGGTTTAATTATCAGAGTAGTCTGGTGGTGTATTTTCTTAGGCGGCGAAAGCAAGCATTCACGCTCAATGCGTGCTGCTGATGTGATACTCCAATCATTGCAGCATCAATCCAACGCCCGTGACAATTCCGTACTAAACGTCGCTAATAGATCATTCATTCTTGCGACGATTTCTGCGGTGTCCTGGCTTTTTAACGGCAGCTCCAGTTTGGAATGCCCCTGTTTGATGGTTTGGTCTAGTCGTTCATCTTTTATCGACCAGACGGCCTCAAAATAAACGCCTTTGCCTGATTGCGCTTCAAGCTGAGTCACTTCAATGACGATGCGGGTATCCACTTGGCCGAAGGCTGTCCAGGGATAGGCATGCAGAATAGTGTTTGGTTGCAAAATAGCCATGTTACGGGCGATGACGCGGGTAATGTTATCTAACAGCGGTTCCGCCCATTGCTGTGTATCGGTGACTTGAATACTCTGTTGTGCGCCGCGAGTAACGATGGCTTTGCGGTTTAGCAGTGAGGGCAGGGCGATGGGGCCTATGCCTAGGGTACGAAGTTTTTGGCTTGATATGGGTGTTGCTGCGGGCGATTGCAGCACAGCGTCCAAGGTGTAAAACTGCGTGGGAGCTGTGCTGGTACAGGCCGTTAGGGCTAACATAAGTATGGTTAGGTAACATTTGTGCATGTCGCGTCCTTTTAAGGCTGTTGTTTGCCACGAATAACGGCGTCAGGGTGTTGCTCCAGAATATCCGCCATTTGCCGCACGGAACTGGCTGCTTGGGTCAGTTCCAGTAGCATTTGATGCAGTTGGTACTGCACGTCTGAGCCGGGTTTTAAGCTACTTAAGGTTTGTTGGGCGGCGATTAAGGTCTGATCGGCAGAGATCAAGGCTTTATCAGCAGAAGTCAGGGTTTTGTCGACGGTATTAAGGGTTTTTCCTGCGCTATTGATGGTGTGATCGGCTGTTACCAAAGTGGACTTGGCGCTGTGCAGCATCGTCGTGGCTGCTGTAGACGTGCCTTGTAATGACTGCAAGGTTTTAGTCAGTTCGGCGGTTAATTCATTCAGTGGTAATTTGGACAGTTTATCCATAATCACTTTAGCCGACGTGGAGAATTGATCCAATGAGCTGGCGGTGGTGGGGAATTCTGGGTATTGACCCAGCGTGATGATTTCACGCGGCTTGCTTTCCGGGTAAAAATCCAAATCGACCAATAATTGTCCGGTTAACAAGCTACCCGTTTGTAACTGTGCGCGTAAGCCTTTTTTAACCAATTCAGAAACCAGTTCGTGATCCCCCACTTTAAAATCGCCATTAATTTCTTTGATGCGTTCCAGTTCCAGTTCGATTAACACCGGAATACGAATGGCGGCGGAATGTTCATCGATTTCTACATTAATGTTTTTTACTTTACCAATGGTAATGCCGCGCAATTGCACGGGTGCGCCTTCCGCTAAACCGCGCACTGAACCGCTAAAGTACAGGACATATTTAAGCGTATTTTGATAGTTAATTTGCGTGGTTTGTTCGTAGTTATTGAATAATGGAAAGACGTTATTGGCGGGTGTAATTTGCTCAATGCTGTCGTCCTGTGGCGTTTCAAAAGCAATTCCGCCACTTAATAACGAAACCAATGGGGCAGTGCGTACTTTAAAGCCGTCAGTGCCTGCGGATATGTCAACGCCACCATCTTTCCAGAAATGGGTGTTTTTACGGATAAAACGGTCATATGGCGCGTTAATAAAGACCGATAAACGAATTCGGTTACCTGCTGTGGTCAGGTCATAATTGAGTACTTCTCCGACATGAATGCCGTGAAAATGGATAGGTGTGCCTTGGCGTAATGAGCCTACGTCATCTGTTTCCAGTGCAAAATAGCGGCCATCTTGGTTTTGTTTTAGTGCGGGTGGATTGGCAAGACCGGTAAAGTTAGATTGATCATCCCCATCACTTGGCTGAATTTCTATGTATGCCCCAGATAAGAGTGTACCCAAGCCTGATACGCCGCCCAGTCCTATTTGCGGGCGAACGACCCAGAATTGGGTGTGCTCATGTAAGTAATCTTCGGCACTGTGGCTCATTTGTGCGGTGACGAGAATGGTTTTTAAATCCGCGTCAATGGTGATAGCGGTCACTTTGCCAATTTCAACATTTAAAAAGCGAATTTTGGTTTTATCGACTTCCAAGCCTTCGGCAGTAGGAAAACGAATGGTAATGATAGGGCCTTTTTCATGGTTAGATTTATACACTAACCAGCCACTGACTAGAAAGGCGATGATAGGCAAAATCCACACCAAGGGCATTTCTCGGCGCTTGTTTAATGAGAGCGGTGCTGCGTTGTAATTAGGCGGTTCCATTATTAGTGCGCTCCTAACCTATCCCACAGCAAGCGGGGATCAAAACTATTGGCGGCTAACATGGTTAACACAACGACGGCTGCAAAAGCGGTTGCGGCAGGCCCTGCCAGTACTTGCTCCAAGGCTTCCGAACTGACAATGGATACCAGAATGGAAATCATAAAAATATCTAACATAGACCAGCGTCCCACAAAAGCAATCAGTCGATAAACGACGGTGAGTAGGCGTAAATTGCGTTGCCAGCGATGTTGTACTGCCCATAATAATATGCTTAAGCCCAGCATTTTTATTAGGGGCACTAGAACACTGGCAATAAAAACTAACGTGGCAATAGGAATCATGCCGCCATTAATGAGCGCAACAATGCCGCTGATGATGGTGTGCGGTTCCGGGACGCCAAACTTGGTGACGATCATGATGGGGAAAATATTAGCAGGAATGTACAGGATAAAGGCGCTACACAATAATGCGGCAGTACGTTGGAAGCTGTTAGGTAGGCGTGCATGTAATTCGCCGTCACAGCGAGGACAATGATTCAGCGTGCCTGCTGCTGGGGTGTTATCTGTGTTAGTAGACAGCACTGTGGTGATATAGCCGCAGTTATGGCAGCGCAGTAGACCTTGTCTTAGTGCGGATTTTTTATTGGAGATGCTCATGGTGTTAATCAGTCGTTAGGTTTTTTTGCGTGCTGATTTATTGAGGGCATCAATGCGTCGCCAGAATAAATGTTCGTCCAAGCTGCTGGATAACATAACAATTACCAATAATAAGGCAATAAATGCCGCTAAGCCAAAACCGAATTTAAGCTCGGTGCGAGACGCTAGCTTAACACAAGCGACAATAATACCCAGTGTATACACCTCCAACATGGCCCATTCGTCTAAATGTTGTAAGGTGCGCATCCAGATGCTGAGGTGACGATGTGTTTTACGAAAATAGAGATGCCCGCTAATCAATAAGGACAGCATTATTTTTAAAAAA
Organism: Methylococcales bacterium; assembly: GCA_026398935.1. Taxonomy (GTDB): domain Bacteria; phylum Pseudomonadota; class Gammaproteobacteria; order Methylococcales; family Methylomonadaceae; genus SXIZ01. The sequence goes on along the minus strand of JAPLRW010000262.1, from coordinate 8,807 downwards.
GGGAAAAACAGGCTGGCTAGGAAGACCAGTGCGGCAACACCCCATAAGCCTTCTTCATATAAGGAGGCGACGCCTGACCATAACGAGGCATCTTGGGCGTTATCCAACACGACGATACCGACCAGCGGCAGGAGGTTGACGGGTATAAATAAAATTAACCCCGTTAGAGATAAGGCAAAACTGCGTTCGATACTGTAGTGGCGTGGGCGGTACAGCAGGCAGCCACAGCGCGGACAGTGTGCTTTGATGCCGACTGCGATGGCTTCAGCGTTCAGTAATAAATCACATTGTGGGCAGGCTTCATAGGCCAACGGCTTCATACTGTTATTGTGCATGGGGTTATGAGACGGTTGTTTTGCAAGCACCTAGCGTGCTTCGCCGTCTAAGTAGCTGTTTTTTAATAGCACATAATGCTGCGAAGAGTATTCCAAAAATTCTTTTTCGGCCGCATTTAATGCGCGAACTTGTTTGGCGGGCGTACCGACATATAAAAAACCGCTCTCTAGCTGTTTGCCTGGCGATACTAAGCTGCCTGCACCCAGCATCACGTAGTCGCCGAGTACCGCATCATCCATAATGATTGCACCAATGCCAATTAAACAATAGTTGCCAATGGTACAGGCATGAACAACGGCGCGATGACCAATGGTTACGCCTTCACCAATGGTTAAGGGATGGCCTTTAGGCGAAAATTTACCCGCATGTGACACATGTAACACCGCGCCATCCTGTACGTTTGTGCTTGCACCAATATGAATGGATTCAACGTCACCACGAATGACTGTGGTTGGCCAAACAGACACATGATCTCCGAGCGTAACATCCCCGATGACGTGTGCGCTGTCATCAATATAGACGGCTTGTCCTAGTGCGGGGTATTTATCTTTAAACGGTCTAATGGCCATATTTACCTTTCTCGGAGGGGTATTATCCAGCGAATGTTGACGATTAAGTCGTTGGGCTGTGTTACCCTGAATAGCATGCTATTTACCACTAAATAAGGCCGTAGGCTTTACCTGTTGCTGGGCGTTTCTTTAGGGTATAACGTATTACATTCGATTATAAACAAGTGGAGGCATTGCCTCAACCAATAAGGCATTATGAGGATACTTCTTGCTTACATCAGCTTAATTTTACTTTGGTCAACCACGCCATTAGCCATTCAATGGAGCAGTAAAGGCGTTGGGTTTTTATTTGGATCGGCCGGGCGGATGGTCATCGGTTTAATTTGCGTGAGTGTGTTTTTACTGCTAATGCGCCAGCCATTGGTGTGGTATAGAAAAGCACTGTTAACGTATTTGGCAGTGGCGACACAATTGTATGCCTCCATGATGATTGTGTACTGGGCGTCACAATTTATTCCTTCTGGCTGGGTGTCTGTGGTTTTTGGTTTAGCACCGTTAATGACGGCGATTATTGCCGCGCTGTATTTAGGTGAGCGTAGTTTAACGCTTGGCAAGATGGGTGCTTATATTTTTGGATTAGGTGGCTTGGTATTAATGTTTGGTTCGGCATTGCAATTGGGACATGCTGCGGTATGGGCTGTTACCAGCTTATTAATCGCCGTATTATTACAAACGGGCAGTGCGGTATGGGTTAAACAGATTAACGCGCAATTACCTGCGATGGTACAGGTTGCCGGTGGGCTTTGTTTTGCTGTGCCGCTCTATGTTATTACTTGGTGGGTGTGGGATGGGCAATGGCCGACGCATGTGCCGATTGTTACCTTGGGTGCGATTTTTTATTTAGGCGTACTGGCAACCACTTTTGGTTTCGCCTTGTATTATTATATTCTCAAGTATTTAGCGGCAACGCGTGTTGCCTTGATTTCATTGGTGTCGCCAGTCTTGGCTTTATTGTTGGGGCATAATTTGAATCACGAACCGCTTACTTTAAACATAATGGTAGGTGTCGGATTTATTTTATTCGCATTAGTACTGCATGAGTTTGCCGACTATCGCTTACGCCGTGCTATGAAATGAGTACGTCTTAAGTTTTACACATTCTCTGCGGATAAGCTTGTGGATAACCCGGTATAAGCTACTTAAGTAGCTGGTTTGTAATTGATATTTTTAGGTGTATAGAAATTATACAGATTGAACCCTGCGGGGGGTATCTATCCACAATGCTCGCGTGATGTTTGTAAATAGCGCCTATGGTTGCATGAATTAATCGTGTTAGAGGAAGTAGTATGGAAGGTATGCGAGTGGATAAATGCAGTTGGTCACTCAAAAGTCCGCATGAAGAGCACTATCATGACACTGAGTGGGGTGTGCCTGTGCATGATGATCGATTGCTGTTTGAGTTTTTAATACTTGAGGGCGCGCAGGCGGGATTGAGTTGGTCAACAGTCTTGGCTAAGCGAGAGAGTTATCGAGAGGCGTTTGATCATTTTAATGCGGAACAAATCGCGCGCTATGGTACTGTCAAAATCAATGCGCTATTGGCGAATCCTGGCATCATTAGAAATAGATTAAAAGTGAACGCTGCCATTACGAATGCGCAGGCGTTTTTAGAAATACAAGCGAGTTTTGGCAGTTTTGATGCCTATATTTGGCAATTTGTTGCTGGCGTCACGATACAAAACGCGTGGCAGCATACAGCGGAGGTTCCCGTATTTACACCAGCGTCAGAGGCCATGAGCAAAGATCTTAAGCGGCGCGGGTTTAAGTTTGTCGGAGCGACTATTTGTTACGCCTATATGCAGGCGGTTGGCATGGTGAATGATCATACCTATACGTGCTTTAGGCATGCTGAGGTTGCGGATATGTAATGTTGTAGCGACGGCAACGTTACTGATATGTTGCTGTATATGGTTATTTTTCTCCGTGTGCGCTAGAGAGGGATGGTGCTCGGTTTTCTATGGACAGAAAGTATATTTGGTAAATTAAGGTTGAATTTTTGGTTAATCCTTAGTATAATTGCGACCTTTATACAGCCTTAATCGAAAAGAACTTAAGTCATAATGAAAACATTTAGTGCAAAGCCAGCAGAAGTTAAGCGTGATTGGTACGTAGTTGATGCAGAAGGGAAGACGCTTGGTCGACTTGCCAGTGAAATCGCACTGCGTCTTCGCGGTAAACATAAACCCGAGTTCACCCCTCATGTTGATACCGGCGACTATATTATTGTCGTCAACGCAGAAAAAATAGGCGTGACCGGTAACAAAGAAAACGGTAAAATTTATTATAAACACACTGGTTTCATTGGTAACATGAAATCCGTCAGTTTAGGTAAATTAAGAAAAACATTTCCAGATCGCATTTTAACGACTGCGGTTCAAGGTATGTTACCTAAGAATTCATTGGGACGTGCAATGTTCAAGAAATTGAAAGTATATGCCGGTCCTGAACACGATCATCAGGCTCAACAGCCAAAAGTTCTAGAAATATAGTAGGATAAACCATGGCATCAGCTCAGTATTATGGAACAGGTCGTCGTAAATGTGCAGTAGCACGCGTTTACGCAACGAACGGCACTGGAAAAATTACCGTTAACGCTCAAACGCTTGAAGAATATTTTGGTCGTAAAACCGATCAAATGGTTTCTCGTCAGCCGCTTGAATGTGTTAAACTTGAAGGTAAATTTGATATTAACATTATTGTTAAAGGTGGCGGCCCTTCCGGACAGGCTGGCGCTATTCGTCACGGTCTAACCCGTGCTTTAATGGAATATGATGAAACTTTACGTCCAGCACTTAGAAAAGCGGGTTATGTAACGCGCGATTCACGTATTGTAGAACGTAAGAAAATTGGTTTACATAAAGCCAGAAAACGTCCTCAGTACTCAAAACGTTAAGATATTCAAACAGATTTCTTTTAATCTATTTGAAACAAAAAAAAGGGTTGCATTGCAGCCCTTTTTTTATGCGCGATCGGTTTGTTTTTGCTTTGAAAGCAGTCATCCTGTCGATGAGGCAGGTAACGTTTGGATAAAGCCATCATGATGCGTTATGTTAGCTATTCTCACTCAGGTTTTTTTAATATTCGTAGGTCAATGTGATAGCATCTTTTCAAGACAATTCCTGTTTCTGTTCACCGATAGTATTACGCCGTAATGCATTCATATTCAGCCATATCGTCGTTCCGGCACTGTTGTTAGGTTGGTTGTTTTTGTGGCTTGAGTCGAGCGGCTGGGATATTTTGTTGAGTACACACTTTTATGATCCGATAGCGCATCAATGGCCTTATAAAGACCATTGGATAATCCAAAGCATCTTGCATAAAGGCGGGCGATTGGTTTTTTTTGCTATTGTTGCGAGCATTGCAGTCTTGTTCTTGTGCTCTTATAAAGTAGGCGCTGCTTTAAGAAGTCGTCGGCGAGGGTTGGCGTATTTGGTTTTGGCTTGCATTAGCGGCCCTATGATCATTATATTTTTAAAGAACCAGACGCATATTTATTGCCCGTGGGATTTACAGGTATTTGGTGCTCTTAAGCCTTATATACGCTTATTTGATCCCGTGCCGCCAGCGATGCCTATTGGGCACTGTTTTCCCGCGGCGCACGCAAGTTCAGGCTTTGCTTTTGTGAGCCTCTATTTCTTTTTTTTAGCCACCGCGGCGCGTTATAAATTTTTAGGATTATCTTTTGGCTTGGCTTTAGGCGGACTCTATGGCTTTACGCAACAAATGCGCGGGGCGCATTTTTTAAGTCATGACGTGGCTTCATTAGCCGTTTGTTGGTTTGTGTCTTTGGGTTTATTTATAGTTTTTTTTAGAAAGCAGTTGCAATGGGTTTAACTATTATGGCTATCGTTTGAAGCTGTCTAATAAGGCGGAACATCGTTTAGAGCCTATGGATAACACCATTAGTGATGAAAAATGGGCTTGATAAAGGTATTCACCAAAAATAAATTCCTAGGATAAATGTAAGAACCGCAGTGTATCTATAACTATCCCGCGCTTTTATACCTCTGCTTTACTCATAATTGACCGGGCTTCAATGGTTCGGCTTTAAGTTCAAAATCCATACTGATGCGTTTCGAGACAGCTAAAACCTCGGTTTTATTTTTAAAAGGGCCGGCGATAACGTGATAGGCATGGTCTTTTTCAACTTGACGCGCGGGGATCATAGGGCCTTGATGGTTTAGCATGGTGACTAACTGCTGTGCTTTCGTTTTATCATTAAAACGTGCAACTAAAATGGCCCAATCATTCGCGGTTATTTCTTCAATAACTGGCTGATGATTAAACTGATCTGGGTGCTTTAATGGCGTAGCGTTTTTTACAATATCAGTAATGTCAGGACTGTTCTCCAAAATAGGTGTTGGAATGCCGTCGGCACGCTCAAGAATGCGATCCACTTTTTTCCAATCTATCGTGGTGTGTTTTTTAACACTCATCTGTGATAATTGTTTAACTAATTGTGCTTTAGATTGTTTAGGATTCTGTAGCGGTTTACTGGCTTCAAGATACAGCATATCTTCATGCCAAGCGGTTAAATAAGGTTGATGAATAATATGAACAGGTGTGCCAATGGTTATTTTTTCAAATAACGCTGCAATATTCTCTGGGTAAAGCTGTACGCAGCCATGACTGACCTGCATGCCAATGCCATACGGTTTGTTGGTGCCATGAATCAGATAGCCGGGTACTGTCAGGCGCATGGCGTAGAGTCCCAAGGGGTTATCGGGGCCTGCTTTTACTACGGCGGGTAAAGGATCACCTTTTTTTGCATGTTCACGATGGATGGATTCTGGCACTGTCCAGCTGGGGTTCGCTGTCTTAGAAATAATCTTAACCAACCCGGTGGGCGTATTCCAACCATCGCGACCAATACCCACTGGATAAGTAAAGACTTTATTCGGTGTTTGTTTTGGATAATAAAACAGGCGCATATTAGCTAGGTTTAATGTAATGCCTTTACGCGGCGAATCCGGAAGGATAAAGCGTAAAGGCAAGAGTACTTGACTACCTGATTTAGGTGTCCAAGGCGAAATAGCTGGGTTAGCCAAGCTAATGTCGTTATACCCAAGGCCAAAATGCCGTGCAATATCAGGTAGCGTATCATTTTCCTGTGTGGTAATGGTTGCTAGAGAACCCAGTAGGAATTGATCATCGGTAAGCGTGAATTCATGATTATCGACAACATCTTGTTTCCGGGTTGAGGGGCTAACAACGGCAGACTCTTCCGGAAACAGGGTGGATAAATGTTGACAGCCACTGAGTAAGCTGCTCATTAGCACCATTACTGCGATGCGTGTGGAATGATAGCGTAATGGTGATGGTTTTTTAATGGTATTCATGGGTCATTTTTTGCGGTTAATCGTTTGATTTTATAAAATTACTGTTAGTAAGCCCTCTAATTTCAGCGGCTCTGAATAAAATATAACGCGCTAGTTCAGTAAAGCATTGGCGAATCTTCGTGGGGGAGCTGAAACGTTTTGCTATAGATTAATATTACCAAAGAATAATTAAGCATTAGTCGTGCCAGTTTGTTTTTAATTGTAACTTATTGATAGTAATAAATAATATTATTAGTTGCGCATTAAAAAATACAACCCTGCAAAAATGGTTAGATTTCATTACCAAATTTTGCGGGATTTCATACCAAAATTGCAGGGTTTATTGGGGTGGTATTTTAAACGCTGTATATGCCGAGTCTTTGTCGTTGCACAGTGATCTTAACGATACGGATGTATCGTTAAGATTTTTAGCTTGACCTGAGTGTTCATCGGCAACTATTCTGTTTGCTGAAACAGAACAAGGAGCACAACGTTACAGATATTGAAATGATTATTGTGCAACGATGCTTTTTTAGCGGAGTACCTGGCGAGCCATGTATCAAACCCCAAGATGAAGCCTTCAGGAAATTGAAAGCATCGCTTGAGCTGTTCTTAAGTCATACCATCCAAAAAGGCCGCAAATGAGAGAATTAGAAAATTTCAAGCTATTAGGTATTTCGTTAGCCATAGGCTTACTGATCGGTTTGGAGCGAGGTTGGCGGGCGCGTGAAAAAGGTGATGGTATGCGTGTTGCCGGATTGCGTACTTATGGACTTATTAGTCTGTTAGGAGGGCTGTGGGGCATATTGGCTAAGCAGATTGATCCGTTACTAATAGGCTTTGCTTTTCTGGGACTGAGCGTTATTGTGCTCGCGGCTTATAGCAAAAGTCTTAATAAATTTGAAGATTTTAGCATCACCGGTATTATTGCATCGCTTATCACCTTTGTTTTGGGCGTACTAACGGTTTTTGATCATGTCATACTGGCTTCTGCATCTGCGGTGGTTATTACCTCATTACTGGGCTTCAAACCATTACTGCACGGGTGGCTTAAGCAATTAGAACAGCAAGAATTGAATGCAACCTTGCAGTTATTGCTGATCTCCGTGGTCATCTTGCCGATACTTCCAGACCAAGGCTATGGCCCTTGGGAAGCATTTAACCCCTATCTTACTTGGTGGATGGTGGTACTGATTGCGAGCATTTCTTATCTGGGTTATTTTGCGAATAAAATAGTCGGCAATCAGCATGGGCCGTTATTAACCGGTATTTTAGGCGGGCTTGTTTCTTCAACCGCCGTTACGCTTAATTTGTCAAAATTAACGCCACAGTATCCAAAAAGAGAAGGCGCGTTAGCGGCGGGTATTTTAATGGCTTGCGCCACTATGTTTGCTCGTACGTTGCTACTGTCTTCCATTATAAGTCCAGCCGTATTTCGAGTACTACTTCCTGCACTACTGGTTATGTGTCTAGTGAGCTATTTGTTGGTATTTTTGTTTTGGCGAAACGTACAAGAGCCCGTAATGACTGAAAATGTGCCGCTTAAAAACCCCTTTCAAATAGGAACAGCATTAACGTTTGCTGCATTTTTAACCGTTATTATGCTGCTATCCACGCTGCTAAGCGTTTATTTTGGTGATAAAGGTACGTATTTTCTGGCAGCAATTTCCGGTTTAGCGGACGTTGATCCTATTACGCTGTCCATGTCAAAAATGAGTAAAACAGGCTTAGACGTCACTGTTGCAGCCAACGCCATTCTTATTGCCGTATCAGTAAACTCCGGCATTAAAAGTATATTTTCGTGGGTTATCGGAGGCAAGGCCTTGGGGCTTAAAGTTTGCGGGTCTTTAATTGGGGCGGTTATAGCAGGCTTAATGACCCTGTAAGCGATAAACCATTTGATGCAACGAGAATGCGAAGCATCACGCTATTTAACAGCCGATTGAAATCTGTCGCTCTCCTGTCATTCTCCTGTCACACGTTTGAATTATTATCTCGGCTACCTGATGAGCGTTCTCTATCGACGCAAAATCTGGAATACGTTATTTTTAATCATTCATCAAGCGTGACAAGGAACCCCCATGAAATTCCTACAAAAACTCGGTGTAGCCGCCGTGAGTTCTATTTTAACCGCCGGTATTGTACAGGCTGCTGAACCAACACCAATAGATTGGTTTAATGCCGGACGTCAAGCTGTTTTTGATGCAAAAAATCTGACACCTATCCAAAAACGCGCTAAAAATGTTATTTTATTTGTGGGCGATGGTATGGGTATTTCAACCATTACTGCGGCACGGATTTATGACGGCCAACAAAAAGGCGGTCATGGTGAAGAAAACTCCTTGTTCTTTGAAAAAGCACCTTATATGGCGTTGTCTAAAACCTACAGTGTTAACCAACAAACCCCTGATTCTGCACCAACTATGACCGCAATGGTTACTGGGGTAAAATCTAATGATGGCTTTATTTCTGTTAATCACACGCTGGTGCGTAGTGAACCTGATGCTAATAAGATTAATGCTAACAAACTCAGCACTATTTTAGAGCAAGCAAAAGAACGCAGCATGTCAGTCGGTGTTGTGTC
>JAPLRW010000002.1 GCA_026398935.1 Methylococcales bacterium | reverse complement strand
TTTCGTACTTATTCAGTCCCCCCTTTTTACCCTAAAGGGCATATGTCAAAGAGGGACTGAATAAGTACCTTTTTGCCTTAAGGCACAGTTATCAAAGAGAAGTAGGATAACAGCTACAGTTTAAGCCTATGTTCAGTGTTAAGCAATTTATACACCATTGATATTATTTTAATAAAGTCTTTTAAAATCAATTGCTAATATCTTGTGTTGTAAATTGAACGGGATTGCAGTTAGGTGGGTGGTTTAAATCAACCTGTCGTAATGGTTTTTTACCCCCTGCCGAGGCGTGCGGGATTACTCAGTATATCTGTTTTGGAATGTAAGTTGGTTTTGATAAACAAGGTGACATTTTAATGATGTCGGGTTGTCGGGGGATGTTGACGGTAGATTGTAAAATCTACCGTCAATTACTAGTGGTATGGCTTAGTGATTGATTCGGCGGCAACTGCCTGCCGTTATTTAAAAATCGAAACTGTCCACTTCGGCGGTTAAAAATAAAGGTAATTCCCCTGTTGAAATATCAACAGCATGCTGTGCGGTCTCTTGTCCACCGGGGGAGCTTAAACATGCTTCTAATACTTGCATAGACGGAAAATACACTTCAGCCATACGATGGTAAGGGGATACGCTAGACGTAATTAATGATGCCACAAAACGTGTTTTTCCAGACAGCTTTTCCACCGCCATAGGAACATGTTCCTCTGCATAACGTTGCTCAAACGTAGCCAAATCTGTTGGGGTTGGATAGATCACAATCAATTTTGCTGTTTTCATAGGATTCTTGTATGGTTAGTTATAAATTGAACGCTATCGTACCTCTAAGCAATGGCGTTTGTATAATACCGACTTGCTATGAAACGATAGTCTCTGCCTATATAAAAAGACCGCGAGCATGGAAATACATCAAATTCGCTACTTTTTAGCCGTTTGTGATCAAGGGAATTTCACCCGCGCCGCGCAACTGAGTTATGTGTCACAACCGTCTTTGACACAAGCTATCAAAAAGCTGGAAGATGAAATGGGCGGGACTTTATTAACGCGTGATCGATCTGGTTGCCAATTGACGGCATTAGGGCGCATTGTTGAACCCAATCTGCGCAAAATATATAAAGATATTTTGGGTACAAAAGCCGAAGCCATTCGCTTCACCCGCTTAAACACCATTCCCTTGCGTATTGGTCTAATGGCAACGGTTGGAGCGCAACGCTTAAACCCCTGTTTGGCGCGTTATCAACATGAATATCCGCATATTGAATTAGAATTAATTGTTGATAATGAAAGTCAGCTATTAAAACAACTGGATGCGCGGCAGTTGGATGCGGTGATCAGTGCGCCAAGTAACATGCTGGCACAGCCCTATCAATCAACCCTGCTTTACCCTGAACGGTATGTTGTGGCTTTTAGTCCGGTGCATCGATTTAATCAGCTAGAAAAAATTGATTTAAAAGCCATTCAGAATGAAGCGTATTTAGATCGCTTAAACTGTGAGTTAAGGGAAAAACTGCAACAAGTTTGTCAGGATCAAGATATTCATTTATACGCCGCGTATCGCAGTAATAGCGAAGAATGGATAGTACACATGGTTCGTGCAGGTCTGGGTGTGGCTTTAATGCCCGAATATACCCTACCGCTCAATGCGCAAGACATCAGCCACCGTTACCTTTCCGATCCTACCATTACCCGCCAAATTTATGCCATTCATGTACAACAATTAACCGTAAAACCTGAGCTGCAAGCGTTGCTGGCGAATTTAAGTATGGCGTGAAGTGATTAGTTAAGCAGACTGTTGCAGTTATTCGGTTTTCCCCACTTTGGAAAAGAGGGAAGTAAATAATTACGGACTGGTGGATAATTGCAGCAATCAGGAGATAGAACACCCTACACATTTTGCGTTGCTACGCTTTAACGGTATAGAAAATTAAACATGGCCGATAACTACGATGATTACAGCCGCGAAGAATTGCTTCGTGAATTACGCTTGCGCGACCGACGACCGCACTTTGGCTTGGTTTGGGAGCGTAAGGAGATTGAACACGAAAAAGCGGTGAATGATGATTTTGTCGCGCTGGATGTTGACCTTGCGCTGTCTTGTGGTGAAGCCCCTTACCGTAATCTGATTATCGAAGGCGATAACTTTGATGCTTTACGTTATCTGCGCATGACCCATGCCGGTAAAATCAAGTGTATTTACATTGATCCGCCTTACAACACTGGTAACCGTGACTTTATTTACAATGATCGTTTTGTCGATAAGGAAGATGCGTACCGGCATTCCAAGTGGCTGGAGTTTATGTATCGGCGTTTGCAACTGGCGAGGGATTTGTTGGCTGAAGATGGGGTGATTTTTGTTTCTATTGATGATAACGAGGTGTTTAATCTTGGATTGTTAATGAATCAGGTATTTGGTGAAAATAATTTTGTTGCGACCAATATTTGGCAAAAGCGATATTCCGCGTCGAATGACCATAAGAGCATTGCCCCAATGCACGAGTATGTATTTGTTTACCAAGCCAGTGGCGCGTGGAAGCGCAATCTTCTGCCGCGAGGTGAAGAGAAAGAAAAACAGTATCGTCTAAAAGATGATAAAGGCATATTTCGACCAGACAATTACACCTGTAATAAAAGCGCTGACGAGCGTCCTAATCTTTATTATTCGATTATTCAACCCAATACAGGTGAAGAAATTTGGCCTAAAACAACAGCGGCATGGCGTTATAGTAAGGAACGACACGAAAAAAATGTCAGTGATGATTTAATTTATTGGGGAAAGGAAGGGCTGGGGAAGGTTCCAGCTTTTAAGCGTTATCGGCATTTGCTTAAAAATGGTGACGGTGTTATTCCAAATACGTGGTGGACTTTTGATGAAGTTGGTCATACTGACAGCGCAAAAAAAGAATTACTCGATATTCTAGCGGAACATGCTACTGCCTTTTCTACACCTAAACCCACACAGCTTATTGAGCGGATTCTGCGAATTGCCACCAAACCTAACGATATTATTCTGGATTTCTTCGCAGGCAGTGGCACTACGGCTCACGCAGTCATTAAACTCAATGCTGAAGACGGCGGTAATCGCCGTTTTATTCTGGTGTCCAGCACCGAAGCCACCGACAGTGAGCCTGAAAAAAACCTGTGTCGTGATGTTTGCGCCGAACGTGTACGACGCGTGATGCAAGGTTACACCAACAAAAAAGGTGAAGCTGTTGCCGGTATGGGTGGCAGCTTCGCTTATCTTCGCACGCGCCGTATACCGGCTGAAACCTTGTTCAGCCATATTCAGCATGAAGCTATCTGGACGGCGTTGCAGTTAATTCATGCCGACAGTCTGTCACCGTTTGTTGTCAACACCCTGATTCAGCAAGCCGTACTGGAAAACAGCACGGTACTTTACGTGCCAAAAATCAATGCAGAGTTGTTGCAACGCTTGTGTGTCTTGATGGCCAATGCGGCAAGCTTGCTTATCTATACTTGGCAACCGGGTTTATTACGGCAACATTTTGACGATGATAGGTTAAGTTTTTTGCCGATTCCACAGTTTTTGGTAGATCGTTTTGGTGCTGGGAGTAAAGCATGAGTGTTGCACCGAAAGCCTATCAAAACGATGCGGTTAAAAATGCTTTGGAGATTTTTCGTTATGCGGAAAACCAATTGCAACAGGTGGCTAATGTCGATGATCAACTCGCTATCAGTGCCTTTAACGGCTGTGTGTTGCTGGAAGCGCCGACGGGTGCGGGTAAAACCTTAATGGCCGGATTGATTGCCGACAGTTTTGCGCGTCCCGATCATCGCGATAATGCCAAGATTGTCTGGTTCTGGTTTACGCCGTTTGCTGGTTTAGTGGAGCAGGCAAAAAGTGCCTTAAAGCGTGATTTTAATGGTTTAAGAATTCGTGATTTAAGCGGTGACCGTAAAACTTATTCCGCCAGTAGCGGCGATGTGTTTGTTACTACATGGGCATCGGTCGCTGCCCGTAATGCGGAAACGCGTAAGCTACGTAGCAGTGGCGATTTATCGTTATCGTTGGATGAATTTATCCCGGAATTACGGGATGCTGGATTTCGGATTGGTGTGGTGGTCGATGAGGCGCACCACAGTTTTACTAAAGCGACTGAAACGGTAAAGTTTTACCGGGAAGTGATGCGCCCAGAATTTTCCCTGCTGATTACCGCCACACCGGATGATACCGATGTTGAAAAGTTTAAAAAAGCGGCGGGGCTGGCGGTGGTGCATCGTATACAAGTATCGCGACAAAATGCGGTTGATGCAGGCTTGATAAAAGAAGCGGTAAAATCGATTGCTTATCTGGTGCCGGACGATCAAAAAGAGATCGTGGATTTGTCGGCAACGGCACTGGAAGATGGTTGGCGTACACATCAAGCCATTAAAATACAACTGGCAGACATTAAGGTGCGCTTAACACCGTTAATGTTGGTGCAAGTAGGTAACACGGGTAAAGCTGGCGAAACGGCGATTGAGGAAACCAAACAGCGTTTGTTAAGTTTGGGTGTGCCGGAAGAGGCGATAGCCTGGTATACCGCTGATGATCCTAATGATGATTTACTCGCGGTGGCGCGTGATGAAAGCAAGGAAGTGTTGATTTTTAAAGTCGCCGCGGCGTTGGGGTTTGACGCGCCGCGCGCTTTTACGTTGGTGTCGTTACGCGGTACAAAAAGCACCGATTTTGGTATTCAGGTGGTTGGGCGAATTTTACGGGTGCATAAGCTGTTGCAGTCAATGGCAATCACCAAAACCTTGCCGGAGGTGTTGCGCTTTGGGTATGTATTTTTGGCTGATGCGGAAAGTCAGGGTGGCTTGCTGGGCGCAGGCGCAAAAATCAACGCTATTAGTACGCAGATGGCAGAAATTACTCCCTATACGATGATTGTAAAAATGGGTGGGCAAGCAGAAATACAAGTTTCCATCAATGGACAGCTGTCATTATTTCCGCAAGCGTATGTTGCGCCCGCTTGGCAAGCAACAGAAACAGTAAGCAGTAATACGTCAGCACAAATTTCATATGTGACGGGTTCAACCTTACCTATCTTTGATGATTGGTTAATGCTGCAACAAACACCACAGATTAATCAGGTTAATGATGTGGCAACAATAGCACCGTACCGCCAGATGTTAGCAGGAAATAGCCGATTTACATTACGTGCGGGTATGCTTTCACGCTTTAAAAGTGAACGATTGCCACTCAGTACCGATGAACTGGTGCAATGTATCGCTAAACGCATTGATTTGAATGAGCAGGTTTTGAATGCAGGTTTACGCAAAAATCTAAAAATTACCCGTACCACCATTGATGATATTTTTGGTGCGCCAGATGAAATGGTTGATAGTATTCAGGCGCGGTTATCCAATACGGATATTGCCAGACGTGCGCAAAGAGTGCTATTTGATGCGGATTATATCGACCCGCGTGACTTACATGTATTGTTGTTGGCGCGTTTACAATCCGAATATAACGAACATAGGGGCATGGATTTAAGTGAGCAGGAACTGGCGCGGGCGCTGAATTTAATTTTGGCGACTTTTCCGCGTTTGGTGCGTGAAGCTTCCCGCGTTTGTGCGGCGCGTTTTAAGGAGGTTTTCGATGCTGATGTGTTGCCAGCATTTGTTGAAGCACCTGAGCATATCAGTCGTTCGCGGTTGAATGTTTATGGCGTGATACCACAAGACCTTAATGATACTGAACGCCGTTTCGCTGACATGTTAGACGCTGATATTAGCAGTACTGTCGTTTGGTGGCATCGTAACGAACCGCGTAAATCATGGTCAGTAGGTATTGTCTTGCCGGATGGTGGTCGTTATTTTCCTGATTTTATCGTGGGTGTGAATGGCTCTCATCACGGCGAGGGTGTATTGCTGGTGGAAATTAAGGGGGGTCATATTATCAACTATGAAGATACGTGGGAGAAGATTAATGCCGAACATAAGCAGTATGGCAAGCCACTCATGTTAACGCGGCAAGACGACGGGCGATTCTGGATGATGCGCTATATCGAGTCTGCACGTAAAATTGAGCAGGATCAAGTATTTCGGGTTGAGAATATGGGACAGTACTAATTGTTTTTATACCCCTAGCAAGTATCTTAATAAGAGCCACACAGGAGATTAAAATGTCCAAACAATCAAATTACATTCGTTGGTTTAATGAATTAACTCTTGATGATATTCCACCTTGATGATATTCCACTGGTCGGCGGTAAAAATGCCTCATTGGGTGAGATGTATCGGGAGCTGACGCCGCAAGGTATTCAAATCCCCAATGGCTTTGCGATAACGGCGGAAGGCTATCGGTATTTGCTGGATCATGCGCAGGCTTGGGCGCCGCTACATGCTGCCTTGGATGCCCTGAACCCTGATGATGTTGTTGATCTTGCCAAACGCGCCCGTAAAGCACGGGATATTATTTATGCCGCGCCGATACCGGACGATCTTGCGCAACAGATTTTGGCGGCATACGCGCAATTGCAGCAGCAATACGGTGATGATTTAAGTGTAGCGGTGCGTAGCTCTGCGACCGCTGAAGATTTGCCGACAGCCAGTTTTGCCGGGCAGCAAGATACTTACCTGAATATACGCGGAGATCAGGCATTACTGGAAGCGTGCAAGCGTTGCTTCGCCAGTTTGTTTACCGACCGTGCGATTCATTACCGCGTTGATCAAGGCTTTGATCATTTTAAGTTGGCGTTATCCATTGGCATTATGAAAATGGTGCGTTCTGATTTAGATGCCAGTGGCGTGATGTTTTCCTTAGATACCGAATCCGGCTTTACTGATGTGGTGTTTATTACGGGCGCTTATGGTCTGGGTGAAAACGTGGTGCAAGGTGCGGTTGATCCTGACGAATTTTATGTGCATAAGCCAACGTTTGCGTTAGGACATCGCGCGGTATTAAGACGTACCTTAGGCGCAAAAAAGATAAAAATGGTCTATAGCGATGGGCGTACAAGGGAATCGACACGTAATATTGTCACTTCCGTTGCCGAGCGTAATCGCTTTTGTATCAGTGATCAGGATGTGCTCACTTTGGCTGATTATGCGATCAAGATTGAGCAGCATTACAGCGCCAAGGCCGGAAAGCCGAAACCGATGGATATGGAATGGGCGAAAGATGGGCTTGATGGCACGTTGTATATTGTGCAGGCTAGACCCGAAACGGTAGTGTCGCAATTAAGCGGCATGGTATTAGAGCAATATGTGCTGAACAGTAAAGCGGATGTGCTGGTCACGGGGCATGCGGTTGGCAGTAAAATTGCCACGGGTAAGGCGCGGGTTATTGAAAGATTGTCGCAACTCAATGAATTTAAAGCAGGCGACATATTGGTCGCAGACATCACTACACCCGACTGGGAGCCGGTGATGAAGATTGCGTCTGCCATTGTTACTAATCGCGGCGGGCGTACTTGCCATGCGGCAATTATTTCCCGCGAACTGGGCGTTCCGGCAGTTATTGGCTGTGAAAATGCAACGACAGTGATTAAAGATGCGGCGCTGGTGACGGTTTCCTGTGCGGAAGGGGATGTGGGTAAGGTCTATGCGGGTACGCTGGATTTTGATATAAAAACCACTGATCTATCAGGGTTGCAGCGGCCTAAAACTAAAATCATGCTTAATATTGGTAATCCGGAATTAGCGTTTAAAACCAGTTTCTTGCCTAACGATGGCGTGGGGCTGGCGCGTATGGAATTCATTATTACGGAGTATATTAAAGCGCATCCTATGGCCTTGATTCATCCTGAGCGGGTTCAGGATGCGACGGAACTGGAACAATTGTGCGAGTTAACCAAAAACTACGCAACGGGCGCAGACTTTTTTATTCAGCGGTTGTCTGAAGGCGTTGGTACGATTGCGGCGGCGTTTTACCCAAAACCGGTCGTGGTGCGCATGTCCGATTTTAAAACCAATGAATATGCAACCTTATTGGGTGGTCGCTGGTTTGAGTTTGATGAGGCCAATCCTATGATCGGTTTTCGCGGTGCATCGCGCTATGTTCATCCGGCTTATGCGGAAGGCTTTGCGCTGGAGTGTGCGGCTATGCGCCGGGTACGTGATGAGATGGGGCTGACCAATGTTATTTTGATGATCCCTTTTTGCCGTCGGGTAATAGAGGCGCAGCAGGTGTTGGAGAGTATGGCGCAGTTGGGGCTAAAGCGCGGTGAGAATGGCTTGGAAATTTATGTTATGTGTGAGATTCCGAATAATGTCATTCAAATTGATGCGTTTTCGGAACATTTTGATGGTTTTTCCATTGGATCAAATGATTTAACGCAGCTAACCTTGGGCGTTGATCGTGACTCAGCGATTGTGAGTAATGATTTTGATGAGCGGGATCCCGGCGTTAAAGAGATGATTCGTTTGGCCGTAACAGGGGCGCGGCGTAATGGGCGGCATTGTGGCTTATGTGGACAAGCACCGTCGGATTACCCTGAAATGGCCGCGTTTTTGGTTGAAGTCGGTATTGATTCGATGAGCTTAAATCCTGATAGCGTGTTACAGACGTCTCAAGTGGTGTTAGACGCCGAGCGGCGCTTTAATCGAGATTAAGGATTAAATTAAACGCCTGCGCGAGTTTAAAACCGCGCAGGCGTTTATTCGTAGGCTATTTTCAGATGCTGAATGACGGGGGGTTATTCAACCAGAAAATCACGCATCATACCCATGTCTTCATGTTCAAGATTGTGGCAGTGGTACATAAACAAGCCTTTAAAATCCTGGAATGGTTTAATAATTCTGACGGTTTCACCCGGCATCACCAGTACCGTGTCTTTCCAGCCATTATTGATAAAGCCTTCGCTTACGGTGTCATAATCGGCCTGTGTGCCTTTATCGATTTTACGGCTGAAAATTTGGTAAGACTGTCCGTGTAAATGGATAGGGTGTGCCATAGTCATCATCATACCCATGCCGCCCATACCACCACCTGACATGCCTCCCATTCTGCCCATACCACCCATGCCCATGCCGCCCATCATGCCATGGCGCATACCTTGGCTAGGTTTTTCATCGGCTTGTTCGGCTGTTGCCTGTTTAGCTGAATCGCCATGACCACCGTGCGCGTGGGAAATTTCGATTAATTGAATGCTGTTAACCGGTATTTTTTCAATCGCTTGTACATCGTTATACGCGTAAGGCCGACCGTTTAATAACATCGCCATCGGGCTTTCAGAAATGCTGATGGGCACTGGATTGTGCGGGTTTGCTGTATCCTGTAATTGATAACGGGTTATTTTAGAGAGTTGTGTGGGTAATGTTGGGCTATCACTGACGTGTTTAGTGACACGTACGGTAAAAATAGGGTAGTCGCTGCCCACTGGCAGTGCATTAGCATGCATCATGCCGCCCATACCGCCGCCCATACCGCCGCCCATCATGTGCGGTAATACGCCGGAAAAAGGCTTACTGCGCATGACCAGTTCAGATCCTGCTTTGCGGCCACTAAAATCCGCCCAAACATCTAGGCGTTCGCCCGGTGCTAGCATGACATAGGGCTTGGTTTCAGGTTTTTCTAATAAACCGCCGTCCACGCCGATGATAGTTATCGGGCTGCCATCATCCCAGGCCAATTTATAGATGCGTGCGGTTGAACCATTCAGTACGCGCAAGCGATAGGCGCGGCTTTCAACGTCGAGTTTGAAGTCTGGACGACCATTGACCAGTATTTTATCGCCATAAAACCCCGTCATACGATCATGCATATTACGCGCATAGATTAATTGGTTTTGTGCTGAAAACAAGCGATCCTGAATGACAATTGGAATTTCATAAGCCCCCGACGGCAGTCCTAAAGCAGCTTCTTCCTCATCATTTACCAGTAACGCCCCAGCCAGTCCGTGATAGACCTGTTTAGCCGTGGCATCATGCGGATGCGGGTGATAAATGTTCATGCCAGCGCGATTCAGTACTTCAAATTCATACACAAATTTTACGCCTGGATCAATGACGTAAACCGGATGACCATCCATGTTGGCTGGAACATGTAAACCATGCCAATGAGTAATGGTTGGTTCGGCTAAGTGATTATGCAAACGAATACGTACTTTCTGGCCTTTTTGTAAACGAATGATCGGGCCTAAATAGGAGCCAGGAATGTCTGTTAGGGTATCTTTAGGGCCTTTAATGAGATTGGCGCTATATTGCTGTACCTGCGTTGTAGCGCCCGGTAAGATAGAGATAGAGGTATTTCTGCAGTGCAAATCGAACTCAACATCTGGGTTGAAGTTGGGATTAGCCAGATTAGGCTTGGTTCTTGGCATATCGCCCATACCTTCCATAGCATGTAACAAACCAGGCATACTCGCACAGGCAAATAAGCCAAGCGCAGACTGCGACAGAAAACGACGACGGGATTGATTCAGATGTGCTGACATAACAAACTCCTTCCAAACATTTATTGTAGTTATAGTTGTAGGGTAACGTGTACTGAAGTAATAAGTGTTTTAAGTCAGTCTATATTATAAAATATTAATATTCAAATTAATTTGCTATTAAGCGTTATCCATACAATAAGGTAGCCCACAGTACCTAGGTTTCTCGGTTGGTTTTGTTAATAGACCCGTATTTTTTAGTGTACCTGACCTGTTATTTTTGAATAAATGAACTAGTCTACAAGCAGGTGATTGATGAAAAGATAGTGTATTCTAATTCTTTACATTGAATCAAAAATAGCGCAAGTCCTTTTTAAACACAGAGATATTATGAAAACTACATTTATTGCACTGAGAGCCGTGTGTGTTGGTGTTACCTTAGGCTTATCCACTTTTTGTGCGCAAGCGGTATCATTGAATGAGGGCGATTCACTGCCATTGCTGGGCACGTCTGTTGCTGCAGAGCCGCAATTAGCGGGCACGGTTATAGTTGATGAAAATGTACCGTTTAGCTTTGGCGGAATTACTGGTCATGTACAGCAACGGATTGTTAAATCATCAAAAGACGGTAGTCTGGATTTTTATTGGCGCGTCTTTAACGATGTAACGTCTACCGCGGCTATTGGCAGTTTTGCATTAGATGGGTTTGATGCTGCGCAATACAATGTCAACTCACTGCTTGATAACACAGGAGACGGTAATCCTACCTATGCATTTCGTGGCTCATTAAGTGAGGTATTGTTCTTGTTTACTAATGGTGAAAGTATTTTGCCCGGAACGTCTTCTCGGTTTTTCTTTGTAGATACTGCCGCGACTGATTATGCTAAAACCGCCTTGTATAGCTTAACAGGTACTAGCTCAGACAATACTTCTACCTCGTTTACAGCCTATACACCGGTATTAAGAACGGTCACACCAACACCTGTAGTTACACCAACTCCAACGCCAGTGGTCACGCCAACACCCGTAGTTACACCAGCTCCGGTCGTCACGCCAATACCCGTAGTTACACCAGCTCCGGTCGTCACGCCAAGCAACTGTCCAATATCTGCTTTTAGTGGTGAAATCTTTCATATACCATTCGTCAGCGTTCCAGACGCTTTCGGTGGGGTGGTGTATTACAAAGTTGATCTAAAGTTAAGTGCAACATCGCCGTCTTTAGCGTTCCAGTTGACGTCAGCCGTTCAAGATTCACAAGTTCCCAGTGGTTGTATCGTGAGTACGTTTAATAGCGATAGCACTATGTTTGTGCCATCGGTAAGTGTTTCTGATGCATTTGGTGGTGTAGTGTATTACAAGGTTGATATGAAGCTAATTGCGGGCTCTTCTCCCATGCGCTTTAACGTGACACGCGCTGTGCAGAATCCTAAATAGTTATAGAAACGATTGCCCCTTGAATACGCCCATGCGTTGATAGATCAAGGGGGATTTGGATTGTTTAAGTCATTTTGGCCGTTATTTTAAAATAACGGCCAAAATGGCTAAGGTTGCCCTTAAACGATTCGATCCATCGGTTCTTTGCCATTAAAAAAGGCGGCTAAATTAGCGAGCACTTTTTCCCCCATGGCTGTGCGTGTATTTAATGTAGCACTGCCTAAATGCGGTAACAACGTGACGTTGTCCAGTTTAAGAAAATCGGCATGGATGTCGGGTTCATTTTCGTACACATCCAATCCGGCACCGGCAATCTGTTTATTGCGCAGTGCATCAATCAAGGCTTGGCTATCGACCACATCACCGCGAGCGGTATTAATTAAATGTGCGGAGGGTTTCATTAAGTTGAGCCGGGCTGCGTTAATTAAATGTTTGGTTTCAGCCCCTCCAGGACAATGTAAGGATACAAAATCAGCGCGGCTGATTACTTCGTCGACTGAGTCGCAGCGTACGGCATTTAAGTTCGCTACGGTGTCGGCGTTAGCAGGTGAGGGGTTGTAATACAGTATGTGCATGCCAAAACCGTGATGGGCTTTTCTGGCCATGGCTTGGGCAATGCGTCCAAAGCCAATTAATCCTAGCGTCGCACCCGTGACATCGGTACTCAGCATGTGTGTAGGACACCAGCCGTGCCATTGTTGGGCGCGTACGATACGATCGCCTTCTGCGCCGCGTCTGGCGGACATTAATAACAAGGTCATGGCAATGTCGGCGGTACTTTCGGTTAATACGCCGGGGGTGTTGGTGACAATAATGCCTTGTTGCTTCGCGGCATTAATATCAATGTGGTTATAGCCCACGCCAAAATTTCCCAGTATTTTACAGCGCTTATTGGTAACGTTGATGACGTCTGCTGGAAAGGTATCGCAGACGGTCGGGCAAACCGCATCATACTCTTGCAGTGCCGTTTTAAATTCATCCGCAGTTAATGGGCGATCCATTTCGTTTAGTGTGACATCGTATAGCGCGGTTAATGTTGCTTCGACAGAAGCAGGCCATTTTCGGGTAATAAAAACTTTAGGTTTACGCATAATAGGATCTCCTGAGGTGGAATTTAGCAGTGTATAGCGGGATATTATCTATTAAAGCAGATGGCGGTAAAGCGGTATTATGTGCTTGAGGGTTGGTGCGGCGTGGCGGATGGTGAAAACAGATTAAATCGCCAACGCATTACCGGATTAACTCGGCAATGCGTTGGGATGGTTTAGCGGTACTCGATATTAGGGTGGCGCGTTTAGATAGCGGTTAAACGGTAATGTTCGATGGCTGCACCAACGCCGCTACCGGCTTTAATGTTAAAACCACAGTCTAATAACGCCATTTCAACGCCTGCGTTCACTTAAGCCGCCGCCCAGTGACATATTGTATTTTTTAAACGCGGTGCTGATGACATCACGCGCATCTTTATCCGCTGGTACAACAACCGCTGTTACGGTGTCTGATTCAAAGCCAGGTTGTGCGCAGATAGTGAGTCCCCAAGCTGCAACGGCTTTACGAACGCCTTCGGCTAAGCGGTTATGACGTGCATAGACATTTTCCATGCCTTCATCAAGCAGTAAGTCTAATGATTTACGCAAACCGTATAACATTGGAATAGACGGTGTATAGGGGGTGTAGCCGTCTTTGTTGTTGTTCATTTGATCGGTTAAATCTAAGAAACAACGTGGGTAAGTTGATGTTTCAGTCGCTTTTAAGGCTTTTTGGCTAAAGGCTAAAATAGCCGCGCCAGCGGGTAGCATAAAGCCTTTTTGTGAGCCACTGATAGCAGCATCAACGCCCCATTCATCCATACGGAAATCCATGCTGGCAATAGAGCTGACGCCATCAACAAATAACAGTGCAGGGTGGCTAGCGCTATCCATTGCTTTACGCACCGCACCGATGTCACTGGTGACGCCTGTTGCAGTTTCGTTATGCGTTGCCAATACCGCTTTGATTTCGTGTGCGGTATCTTCTTTTAAACGCGCAGCCAATTTGTCAACCGGAATGCCTGTGCCCCATGGCTCTTCATGAATTTCAACATTAAAGCCTAAGCGTTTGCACATTTGCGCCCATAAATGGCTAAATTGTCCAAAACGATAGATGATGACTTTATCGCCAGGATTTAAGGTGTTGGTGAGCGCGATTTCCCAGCCAGCGGTTCCAGTCGCCGGAAAATAAAACGCTTGTCCGGTTTCTGTGCGGAAGATTTTTTTAAGATCTTGTAAAATGGGTTTAAGTAATAAAGGGAAGGTCGGCGAACGGTGATCTTCCATAACTACTTGCATGGCACTCATGATTTCCATGGGAACGTTTGTAGGGCCTGGAATATATAGATGGTTACGACCTGCCATTAGTGCTGCCTCTTTGAATGAATGATAAAGTTAAATCAGTGAATGAATAGGTATTCAGGTGTTAAAAAAAGCGAACGCCCAAATAGTGTTAATCATGCCATAGCTGCCGTAAATCAGCAACTACTCATTAAAACCTGAAAAAAGCGGTTACGCTATTTTAGGCGCTTATATTGGCAATTTAATCGTTGGGGGAATTTGTAGGTAGGCGCTTACTCAATAAAAATCATCCTCTGCTATACTTGAGCAAACTTATTATGATTTTGGAGGTGCGCTTATGAAAAAATGCTTGGCTTGGGTATTGATGGTTTCAGCATTAACAGTATCGGGTGTTCATGCTGAAGAGCATGGCGATTATTCACGGGGTGTACTTGAAAAGGCGGGTAATGGTTTCGCTAATTTAACCACCGCTATGTTGGAAATGCCTAAAAGCGTTATTAATACCACCAATCAGAGTAATATTGTCTACGGTGTTTTCGGTGGCATGTTAAAAGGCACGGTGAATATGGTTGGGCGTATGGGCGTTGGTTTGGTTGATTTAATAACCGCTCCTATTCCTACTAAACCCATTATTCATCCCGTTTTGGTTTGGGATAATTTTGATGTTGATACCCAATACGGCGAAGTCTTTAGATTGCCGAAAGAATATGAGTAATCGTGCGTAGTATAGGTCAGTTGTTTTTTATGCTTAATGATCTATGCTTACCACCCAATAAAAGAATTTTTATGGAGATACAATGAAAAAAATAGTTTTAGCGTCAATCGCCTTGTTAGTGTCGGGCTGTGCGCATGAGATGCCTATGGGCGTGGCGTTTAAAACGCCAGAGCAATTGAAGTTAAACTCCGCAGCGCATTGGGATATATTGGCGAATCATGAGGCGGGTTTGATTAAGAAAACGCTGAAAAACTCATCAACATTGCCGGTTTTTATCAAAGAACCTGCGGATAGCTTTCCTTTTGCGCAAGCCTATCACCACCTTTTAACCAGCAGTTTGGCGGCGCAAGGCGCAACCATTGTGACGCGTCCAGAGTTTAATGCCGCGACGATTAGTTATGTGGTTGACATTGTTAAACATTCTGCTAACTACACCGAAAATATGGCACTCCCTACACCGTTGGGGCATGGCGTTTATTATTTACTGGCCACTGCCTTAGGCAAAGGCGTACATGACGTAACCAGTACCGCTATTGAAGTGGTTAAAGCGCCATTTTATGCCGCAGTCGATCAAGTTAAACCCAATCTTGCGACACATGTTGAAGTAGTCATTACCACGCAGATTACCATGGGTAACCAAGTGCTTAATTCCGATTCACGGGTTTATTATGTCGAACGGGGCAATTTATCGCATTATGCTTATCATGCACCCGAAGCTTTGCCGCATCATTACACGGTTTCAGATCGTTAATACAGGATAAAACAGTCATGAACACATTAATGAAAGTGTCGGTTTTATCGGCAGGGTTGCTGTTAGCGGGCTGCCAGACGCTAGACAACAAGTATTATGGTATTAACGATAATCATGCGGCTGCGCAACAATTGGTCGACTATGCCAAGATTCGTCTGGATGCCAGACAACCACTGATTGTGGCCAGTTTTGTTAATATCAATGATCTAACCGAATCTTCACCGCTAGGTCGGAGCATTTCGCAACAGTTTGCCACCGTTTTTACCACGAACGGGTATCGGGTTATTGAAATGTTGTTGCGTAAAGATGTCTACATCAAACAAGATGGTGGCGAGTTTTTACTTTCAAGAGAATTGAAGGCTATCTCGCATGATCATCATGCACAAGCGGTTATTGTTGGAACCTACGCGGTCGGCGAAACCCGTGTGTATGTTACTGCGAAGGTTATTAATGCGGATACGAATATCGTCATTTCTGCCCATGATTACTCAATACCTATTGATAAGGATACGAAGGCATTACTGCTGAAATAAAGGCAGGTATTATATTAGGCTGTGTGGATTGCATAAAGTCACGTAGAATATTTAGTGTATTTCACAACATCGAGGCAATACTTTATGAGTTCAGCTAAATATCTTTCTGTTTTTACATCCGCAAGTGCTCTGCAACGAAAAGAAAATTTTGAAAATTACTGGGAATTTACGCAGCAACACGGTGGTGAGTTGTTTGAGGCAGAAAAGGATTTAGCTAAAAAACGAGCTCGCCTACAGTTCTTTCAAGATAACCCGGTAAAGTTACGCAAGCCGCTGGAAAATCCAGATGCGTTTTATCGCAACTATGTTGAGATGCAGGATGACCCGAAAAGCTTGGATCGCATGACGTTAATGCTCACGGGGATGTATAAGTTTGCCCGTCACGAGTGGGTAGGGATTAAAGGCGCGTGGGATGCTGTCCCTGATATGGCTAATTCGCACAGCATTGAAGATAAAATCAGCCGCGTACATTTGGCAGAAGAGTTTTGTCATGTGCGTTTATTTGGTGAAATGTTGCGTACTTGCGGTTTAGACCAAGTCGAGTGGGTATCTTTGGGTCCTATCAAAGAAAAAATTTACGAGCAATTTCCTAAGTTCCCCGGTTTTTTAATGGATACCCCCGCGTTCGTCACTGAACTGATGGGCGTTACTTTTTATTGCCATTTAGACCGCTTATTCGATGATGTTTTAGCCGATGAGCCGGAAGTGCGTGAACGGATGAAATTACTGTTGGATGAAATTACCATTGATGAAGTGGCGCATGTAGGACAACGGCGTAATTTTATCGGCGCAATTGGCATGAAAGTCTCAAAGTGGCTGGTAAAACCTTTTTACACCTTGTTCTTTAATGACATTCCTGAAGTCGGTGTGTTATTTGATGTACAACAAATGATTAAAGATGGCGAGGCGTTTGATTTTAATCAATTGCCGGAACACATGATTGAACGCAGCTGGATACCTTCTTACTGCAAAGCGTAATTGTTTCTTGTGTAAATTGCGGGGGCGAAATCATTTGTCCCCGCACATTCAATCACTCCCTGCACGTCATACCTCTAAAAACCCCGTATAAATAACGGTTATGCCGAGTAATCTACATTCTGGAATAATTGCAGTGACACTGGTTATTGTGATGGCAGGGCTATTTTTCTTTAAATAATCTATACACTTTCAGGTAATTAATTTCCATGCGCATGAATAATCAACGCATTGATTATTCATGCGTTTAATTTGTAAAGATGGAAGTTATTTATCTGAGAATCTATAAGTCTTACGTAACTATCGACTTAGGCGTGAATATTTCATAAGTCCACGCATTTTTTAAAGCATGGTTTTATCTCAAGGTGAGGGTATCTTCGCAAAAGCATATTATGATAGTCGCTCGTTATTACGCACACTTTACCCCTCATTATGATTATTCGATTAGCCCTGTCTTTTTTCGCGGTGGCGTTGCTGCTGTTATTGGCAATGGCGGGGCT
>JAPLRW010000152.1 GCA_026398935.1 Methylococcales bacterium | reverse complement strand
GGCAACAGATGGTTTGTGGCAACACACTTGCTTTGAGGCATTTGTCGCGGTACAGGGTGAAACGCGGTATCATGAATTTAATTTTTCACCCGCGACACAATGGGCGGCTTATGCATTTAGCGACACACGACAACGTTGCCCATGGCTTGCCGAACAAGCACCGCCAATAACGCTAACGCAGACAGCCGCCAGCGTAACAATAGATACGCTGATTCATGCCGTTAATTTACCGCCAAACCCCACCGGAAAACCATTGCAACTGGGGCTAACTGCCGTATTAGAAACGCTGGATGGACATCTTTCCTATTGGGCACTGCACCACCCTGCCCTTTACCCGGATTTCCATGACCACGCCGGATTTATTTTGACCCTCAACCCGCCTTAATCTCTATGCACTTTGGACTTGACCGCTTACTAAAAGATCCTATTCTACGTACACCTTTAGCGGGTAAACGCGTTGCGTTACTGGCGCATCCGGCCTCGGTTACTGCCGATTTAACGCATGCACTAGATGCCTTGGCGAATTGCCCGGACATCAAACTCACCGCCGCTTTTGGCCCACAACATGGCCTGCGCGGGGATAAGCAAGATAACATGCTGGAATCCCCAGATTACCTTGATCCCGTATTGAGCATTCCTGTGTTTAGTCTGTATGGTGACGTGCGGCGTCCGACGCCGGAAATGATGGACAGTTTTGATGTCTTACTGGTTGATTTGCAAGACCTCGGTTGCCGTATTTATACCTTTATCACTACTCTGCGCTACGTCCTAGAAGCGGCCGCAACACACCAGAAAACGGTGTGGGTATTAGATCGCCCTAATCCTGCGGGTCGTCCCATTGAAGGTCTAACGCTACGAAATGGCTGGGAAAGTTTTGTGGGTGCAGGTGCAATGCCTATGCGCCACGGCATGACTATGGGCGAACTCGCACGTTGGTTTATTCAGACCTTGGCCTTGGATATTGATTTTAAAGTCATCACTATGGAAGGTTGGCAACCTAAAAATGCACCCGGTTTCGGTTGGCCTTTAGATGAGCGCCTTTGGATTAATCCCAGTCCCAACGCCCCTAATCTATGGATGACACGTTGTTATGCAGGAACGGTCATGCTGGAAGGCACAACCCTGTCGGAAGGACGTGGTACAACACGACCATTAGAATTATTTGGTGCCCCGGACATTGCCTCGCGCGACCTGTTAAAAACCATGCAAAACATCGCGCCAAAATGGCTTAAAGGCTGTCAGTTACGCGAATGCTGGTTTGAACCAACGTTTCATAAACACGCCGGAAAGCTGTGTGCAGGCATGCAAATTCATGTTGAAAATACTGCTTACGAGCATGCGACGTTTCGCCCGTGGCGCTTACAGGCCTTAGTATTTAAAGCGCTGCGGCAACTGCAACCAGACTATCCGTTGTGGCGCGATTTTCCCTATGAATACGAACTGGATCGTTTAGCGATTGATGTTATCAACGGCTCAACCTTACTCCGTGACTGGGTAGACGATGCGCAAGCGAAACCCAGTGATTTAGAGCATCTGGCACGTATAGATGAGCAGGCTTGGGAAGAGGAACGACGGGGATTTTTGCTGTATTAAGCATAAAAACGACAATTCATTTTTGTAATGATTACTTAAAAAGCCCCGTTTATCGGGGCTTTTTTTTGAGGATAATAATCCTCGCCATTTAAAAACCTGACGCACATTACATCCTCCTCTATTTTCTACATACCTCTTTTTCGCGTATTCAAAAAACACGCCATCCGTCTACTTTAAAAACAATACGCTCAATAAGTGTCTATTAATTGGACGCTTATCATCGGCCTAAAATACGCATTATCACTTTAAGTATCTACCGTAACAAACTGTTTTCTATTAATTTAAAATAAAAATAATATCTTGGCATTAAGCTTGCAATAACAGATTAGTAAGCTGTCGTTATGCAGAGAAAATGGTTAAGACGTGAAGGTACTCTCAAGGATACACATTAACGACACGCTTACGCTTTATTAAAATAAACATCATGAGGAGTCGTTTATGGCTATAAGTTCAGCAACAAAAGCAGCGACAGACGCGCTTAGCGTTAATCGCGCCCCCGTCAGTGTAGGGGCGCAAGAAGTACACAAGTGGATGCAAAGTTTTACGTGGGATTTTGATAAAAATCGAACTAAATATTCGACAAAATACAAAATGGCCAATGATACCAAAGAGCAATTCAAGCTAATAGCTAAAGAATATGCACGAATGGAATCTGTTAAAGACGAGCGTCAATTTGGTAGCTTACAGGATGTTTTAACACGTGTTGATGCGGCTAACCGCGTACATCCGAAATGGAACGAATCCATGAAAGTGATTTCCAACTTTCTGGAAGTGGGTGAGTATAACGCCATCGCTGCAACCGGTATGCTGTGGGATTCTGCTTCTGCCCCTGAACAAAAAAATGGTTACTTAGGTCAAGTAATGGACGAAATTCGCCATACTAACCAATGCGGCTATATCAACTATTACTTCGCGAAGCAAGGTCAGGATGCCGCTGGTCATAATGATGCCCGTCGTACGCGTGCAATTGGGCCGTTGTGGAAAGGCATGAAGCGCGTATTCTCAGACGGTTTTATTTCTGGTGATGCGGTTGAGTGTTCCATTAACTTACAGTTAGTTGGCGAAGCCTGTTTTACCAATCCATTAATCGTTGCCGTTACTGAATGGGCATCGGCTAATGGCGATGAAATGACCCCAACGGTATTTTTATCCATTGAAACTGATGAGTTGCGCCACATGGCGAACGGGTATCAAACCATCGTTTCGATTGCGAATGATGAAGCGGCTTCAAAATATTTAAACACCGATTTGAACAATGCGTTTTGGACGCAACAAAAATACTTCACGCCAGTATTGGGCATGATGTTTGAATACGGCAGCCATTTTAAAGTTGAACCTTGGGTTAAAACGTGGAATCGTTGGGTGTACGAAGATTGGGGTGGTATCTGGATTGGTCGTTTAGGCAAATATGGCGTGGAATCTCCTGCCAGTTTACGCGATGCGAAAAAAGACGCTTACTGGGCGCATCATGATTTATTTTTGTTGGCTTATGCCTTGTGGCCTACTGGGTTCTTCCGTGTAACGCTACCTACTGCTGAAGAAGCAGAATGGTACGAAGCAAATTACCCCGGTTGGTATGACATGTATGGCAAAGTGTATGAAGAATGGCGAAGCCGTGGTTGCGAAGACCCCAACAGCGGCTTCTTGCCTCTGCAATGGTTCGCCGAAAATAACCACCCTATTTATATAGACCGCGTGTCACAAGTACCGTTCTGTCCAAGCTATTGCAAAGGTGCCAGTACCTTACGTGTACTTGAATTCAATGGCAAAAAACATTCATTCAGTGACCCATGGGGTGAACGTATGTGGCTGTCTGAACCAGAGCGTTATGAATGCCAAAATATCTTTGAACAATATGAAGGCCGTGAGCTATCAGAAGTGATTGCCGAAGGACATGGCGTACGCAGTGACGGCTTTACCTTAATTAGCCAGCCACACACCAACAAAGACGGCAAACTTTGGACGCTAGATGACATCAAAAAAATCGGCTGTGTATTTGCTGATCCATTGAAAGCCCTGTAATCATCTATCCACATTTGGCATGGTTAGTTTGGTCGTTGTTTTAAGGTATCGCATACCGTCAGATAGTCAGTGGTACGCAGTTTATGCCTTAGGTATAAATACGTGCCCTGCCTCTCTGAAACATAAACCCTGCCGAGCTAACAATGCCGTCAATCATTGCAAAGGAGTTAACGTATGTCAATTGAAGTAGCTGGTGGTAGACGCGGCCTAACGGATCCGATTCTTGCCGCTCAAATTTTAGCCGCCATTCCTGATAAGCCCTTAGAAACGCAACGTAAAATGAATTACTTCATGACACCGCGCGGTCGCAGGATCAATGAATATGAAGTGTTATGTTGTTATACACAACCGACGCCAGACTGGATTCCAGGTGGTTTAGATTGGGGTGACTGGACGCAAAAATTTCATGGAGGCAGACCTTCATGGAGTAATGAATCCACCGAAATGCACAGTTCTGACTGGCTCAAGCACCGTGATCCGGCTTTTCGCTGGCACGCGCTGTATGTAAAGGACAAAGCAGAAGAGTGGCGCTATACCGATCGTTTTCTGAAAGCCTATTCTGCCGATGGGCATGTACGCTCTATTGATCCGGTTTGGCGTGATGAAGTGCTGGGCGATTATTTGGGGGCATTTGGTTTCAGTGAATATGGATTATTCAACTCACACTCTTCAGTGGTACGTGATTGCTTGGGCGACACCATCCGCATGAGTAGCGCCATGATCGCCTTGGATAAAGTCGATAACGCGCAAATGATCCAAGCAGAAAGAACCTTTTTAGCAAAATTAGTGCCCGGTTTTCCAGAGTCCACGGACATCCCTAAAAAAGAATGGACAAAAGGGGCTATTTTTAAAAGCGCCAGAGAGACCGTTGAGAAAATTTGGCAAGAAACCTACGACTGGAACGAAATTTTATTCTCTGGCCACATGATTTACGATCCATTGTTCGGTCAATTTGTGCGTAGAGAGTTCTTCTTACGGTTAGCCTCTTATTACGGTGACAACTTAACGCCGTTCTTTGTTAATCAAATGCAGTTGTACCATTCACAAACTAAAGGCATTACCACTGACATGTTCCATACATGCTTAAGTGCTGATCCTGAGTTTGGTGAATACAATGATCGTTTGATGCGTGCATGGAGCGACAAATGGTTGCCACAAACCGTCAATGCATTGAAAGATTTCATGGGTATTTTTGCGAAAATTCCAGAAATTAAAGGTGTGACCAGTAAAGATGCCATTCAAGCAGCATTAGAGCGGGTTTTTGATGACTGGCAACGGGATTATGCTGAACCTATCGGTTACAAGGTCGATACCGCAGCACTCATTAAAACCGTGTTAACAGGTCTTAAATAAGGAATTATTATGTCAACAAGTTCAAATGCGTATGGCGCAGGTATCATGGCAAAGACAGGTAAAGCCTTTGCTGATGAATACTTTGCTGAAGAAAACCAAGTGTGTAAGGAAACCAATGATGTAGTGTTGGTTTTAAAAAAATCGGATGAAATGAACTCCGTTGTTCAAGAAATTTTATTAGGTGACCGTAAAGCAGACAACCCAACCCTAGTTGTGGAAGATCGCGCGGGCTACTGGTGGTTGAAAGCAACCGGTAAAATTGAAGTGGATTGCCGTGAAGTGTCTGAGTTGCTAGGTAAAAACTTCAGTGTGTATGACTTTTTGGTGGACGTTTCTTCAACCATAGGCCGTGCGTATACATTGGATGAAACTTTTACCATCACCTCAGAACTGATGGGTCTTGATGTCAAACTGCAAGATCTCGCAACCGCCTAGGAGACAACAATGGCTAATATTCATGATAACCCCACGCGTGACGAGTGGATGAAAAAAATCGCAGGCCTTAACTCTGTAGCAAATGGACATGCATTTTTAACCGCATTTCGTGCCAAGCATCTAAGTCCTTTTAAAACGGATTTCTCCTTAGAGCTTGATGGTCAATGGATTGAGTGCAAAATTGAAGAGAAAGTGGCGCTGTTAAAACATGCAGAATTTAGCGACACGCAATTTCTTAACAACTGCACCTGTGGGCAAGATGCTCAGAAAGTCGCTAATGCCGCTGTCGCTAAAATGGATGCTTGCACCAATATGTATGAAGCTGAACGTATTCACGTCGACTTTAGATTGGCTTGCAAGCCGCCCATTATGCCAGTCAATGTGTTTATGGACACAGACCGTCTGTTAGGCACCAAGCTAATGGAGCTTAGAAATACTGATTACTACGCATTGCCGTTAGAAGAATTACGCAAAGTACGTGGCGTTAAAGTCATAACGCTACAGTAAGCAGTAATAAACCCGCTTGTTTGATTGGTTTGTTCTTTTCATATGCGTTTGGCACAAATCGGTCAGCCATCCGCAAAAGTGCCGTTATGAGCGGTACTTTTGCACTTTCACTCAGCCATAATTAATACAAAAACCATCATGATAGGGATTGCAAACGATTTTGAATCAGAACACGCCGCACAGAAAGCCAATAGCGAGCTGACCAAACTCTATGATACACAGCCTTACACGGCTTATACCGAAGACTTAGAGTTTATGTGGCGATGGACTATTTACCAAGACCATAAACTCGTTCAGGAAGGATGCTCATTGACGCTAGATGCGTCAAGACGCGCAGTGAATCATGTCTTGGCCTTCTTTAATGTTTCCACGAAAAATAACAAATAAAACAGGAGTTTAGTAATGGCAAGCACGCATCAAGTAACCATTATTACGCAGGATAACGAATCGTTAAGTTTTGATTGTCGTTCGGATGAAGATGTCATCACCGCTGCCGTACGCCAAGATATCTATTTAATGTCGTCGTGCCGTGAAGGCGGTTGCGCGACCTGCAAGGGATTTTGCGCAGACGGTGATTATATTCTGGGGAAATGCAGTTCTCAAGCACTGCCTTATGAAGAAGAGGAAGCTGGGCAAGTCTTGCTCTGCCGTTGTTATCCCAGCACCAACATAGAAGTTGAAGTTCCTTATACCTATGAGCGCATTTCATTTTCACCCGAAGGCTTGGTATTTGCGGCGCAAATCGTCGAACTGGCGCAGATTTCCAGTAACGTAATGAAGCTACAGTTACAACGCACGGGTGATGATAAACAGGTTAAATTTGATTCCGGACAATTTTTTGATTTAGAAATTCCAGGAACGAGCAGCACACGCTCTTATTCCCCTGCCAATACCACGAATAAACAAGGTGACTTGGAATTTTTGATTCGTATTGTGGACGGTGGAAAATTTTCAGAATTCTTGAAAAAAGACGCGACAGTTGGACAATCCATTAATGTTAAAGGCCCGTCGGGTATCTTTGGACTAAAAGAAAACGGTTTTACGCCGCGCTATTTTATCGCAGGCGGTACAGGACTCGCACCGATATTATCGATGGTTCGGCGTATGAAGGAATGGGACGAGCCTCAAAAATGTGTGATCTATTTTGGCGTTAATACCGAAGCCGAGATTTTTCATCTTGCGGAATTAGATCTCTTGGCCGCAAGCATGCCGACGTTGGAATTAAGAAACTGTGTTTGGAAGTGTTCGGATGACTGGCATTGTGAAAAAGGCAGTGTGGTGGATATTTTACGCCGCGATTTGCTCGCCACTGGCGTCAAGCCAGATATTTATTTATGTGGCCCACCGGGGATGGTTGACGCTACTTTTGCCGTATGTGCCGAAATGGGTATCTCAAAGGAACGGATTTATTTAGAGAAATTCTTACCGAGTGGATCATGAAATACACTGTAGGTATTAATGTGTCATTTTTCAGCCCTGTGCGCATGATGCCGTTGTTGAGGTAACGATGAACGAAAATGATCAAGAATTTCTTACCGGGATGGTGCAACAACTGGATGAAAGCATTAGAAAGCTGGTGCTAGAAGAGCACGCGCTTTGTACGAAGCTGGGTGATGCGAGGGTTCAGGAATTAAAAGAATTCTGGGATCAAACCTTACCCAGCAATGAAGAAAACGATTTCAAACGTAGCTTGGACTATTGGGACAAAATTTTGATCCGTACTTGGGCGCATTTAAGACGCGCACATAACTCGCGTGCTGAAGTCGGTAAAACCTTCATGAAATTAAATTCAAAATTGTAATTCACCTTCATAAACAACGCATATTATGAGTAAACAAGTTATATACAATCCAGAGGCGCGCTTAAAAATGCTCAGCGGTATTAATCAAGTCGCCCGTGCGGTCATTGTCACTATGGGCAGCGAGGGGCCTGCGGTAATGATTCAGCATCGTACCGATGGTATCATGCCCATTTTTACTCGCGACGGCTTTACTGTCGCGAGATCAGTCAGTTTTGACGATAGAATTACTGACTTAGGTGGACGGATGTTGCGGGACGTTGCTGGTGCAGTTTCCCGGCAAGTGGGTGACGGAACCACCACTGCCATTGTACTGGCACAAAAACTCGCGCAAGACTGTTTAAAAAGCGTAACCGCTGGTTTCCACCCCTTGCAGTTAAAAATAGGTATGGATAGCGCGTTAGCGTTAGTGGAAAAAACCTTATTAGAAAAAGCCGTTACTGACCTTAATACTGACTGGGTTGAAAAAATAACGGCGGTGGCCACTAAAAATGAACCAGGCGTGGGCAAGTTATTAACGGAAGCGTTAGATAAGTTGGGTACGCAAGGCTCATTAAGCTTTCAGCTGGGCAATGGCTTAAAAGACGAGCTCGATATTGTTGACGGCACACAATACCCACAAGGCTTTATATCACCGTATTTTATGACTGATAAAACCCGTGAAGAAGCCGTACTGGAAAACCCTTATATTCTGCTGTATGACCGTGATATTGACGACATGATGGATTTGATTCCGCTGCTGGAGGAAATTAAAGCAGAAGGACGCTCATTATTAATCATCGCTGAAAATGTCATTGATAAGGCCTTAACGGGTTTATTACTCAATCAGGTACGTGGAATATTTAAAGTGGTAGCGGTTAAACCACCCGGTTTTGGTGATAAGCGCTTAAATCGCTTTAAGGATTTGGCATTATTAACGGGCGGACAAGCCATTCTAGATGATTACAGCTCGCCCAAACTGGAGCAGGTCACTTTAGAGCAGCTAGGCCAGGCGCAACGAGTTGTCGTCACCGCCAGTTCAACCACCATTATTGGCGCAGCTGGTGATCAAATACTTATTCAGGAACGCATTGAAACCTTACACCAGGAAGCCGACATTATTCTGGCTAAAAAACCCGGACAAGGTTCAGCTACTGGCAATAAGCATGATTTTGAAGAACTGGAAGATCGA
Organism: Methylococcales bacterium; assembly: GCA_026398935.1. Lineage (GTDB taxonomy): Bacteria > Pseudomonadota > Gammaproteobacteria > Methylococcales > Methylomonadaceae > SXIZ01. Next base: position 9,871 of record JAPLRW010000152.1, on the reverse strand, counting down.
ATCAGCTTGCTGGACGGCAGGACTGGCGTATTCAGTGTCGGTGGTTTGAGCGATGTTGAAATAAAAGAACGTCTGGTGCGTATTGAAAATGCGTACATGTCTGCTAAAGCCGCATTGGAAGAAGGTGTTTTACCGGGTGGCGGTGTTGCATTGTATCGATGCATTCCTACTCTGGATGGCGTAATCTGCCCAAACAGTGACCAACAGCAAGGCTTTGCTATTTTACAACAGGCGTTGGCGGCACCTTTGCAAAAGATCACTCAAAATGCCGGATTTAATAGCGAAACGGTAATAGCAACATTAAATGCGCAAGCAGATGAGCATTTTGCGCTGGATACGCAGCGCCATGTTTACGGACACTTTCTGGATATTGGCATTATAGATCCCGTTAAAGTAATGCGCTTAGCGTTACGCAATGCGGTCAGCGTGGTGAGTACCATGATGACTACCGAAACAGTGGTTATGGATGTACCTGATTTATCTATTATGGATGGTTACTCGCCAGAATGGGCGGCGGCAACCCGCGAAGATCCTAGAGTCTAAAGAGTACCTGCACGACTATTGCCGTTAAGTGTAACAGTCACACTAAGTAACACTTAACGCATTGAGATTTTGTTTTACCTGTTAGTCCTTCCTACCTTACCTGCCCTGACGTTTGGTGCATCCGTTATTTCTTAGTAACGTAAAGGCAATGCGACATTATGTCGCATTGCCTTTTTTTTTGATTTTGTTATCGTGGTTGATCTTTCCCGTTTTTTAAAAAATTCAGCAAAATTCAACGACTTAATGTTTTTGGTCGATACTACTTTAAGCCTTACCCATTAAGAGAAATAAATGGCTATTGATTACACCATCCCAACGAAGGTAAAAATAATCCAAGAAGCCTTATTAGTCCGGCATACGCTTGAGTTTGAAGTTGATCGCCCGGTACAGGCGTGGCAATGGATGAATCAATCCCGTTCAATTCCGGATCAATGTGATTGGGTGCGTCCCGAAGTAACCGATGCCTGGCGGCGTTGTCTGGACGACTATCAATTACCGTTGGGCAACTATGCCAATTGGGAACACTATCCAATCAGTCATAATACCGTCGACATTGATGAGCAATTAAGCAGCATAGAAGGATTAATTAAACAATTAAGCCACAATTTCACCGTATTTCTTCAGGAAGCCGGCGTTATGATGGTACTGACTGCCGCAGATGGTAGGCTGTTAACCGTGATGGGCGAAAAGCAGCCGTTCAGTGCCTTTATGACCAAAATGTACCACCAAGGTGCTAACTGGCATGAGGCCGTTTTAGGCAATAACGGTATCGGTACAGCATTAAAACTCAAACAACCTATTGCTTTTCAGGGTATGGAGCATTTTCTCAGTGTTTTACACCCGTTTACCACGGTTGGTTATCCATTGCTGGATAATGCCGGACGCTTGCTGGCCGTTATCGGTTTGGTTAGTGACCAGCAGGAGTGCATGAACGCACTGTTTGCCTTCTTACATTTAATCTGTGTACTGGTCAACACCAACTTGCCATTAGCGCATGATCGGCGCGCGCAAGATCGCGTGTTAGAAAAAATCCAGTTTAAACCCACCAAAAAATCCGCTACGCTAGCCACTGAATCTGGTGTTTCAGACGTGATGGAATTGCTCATTCAAAAAGCAGTCAAACTGCAGGCGTATAAAATCCCCATCTTAATTACCGGAGAATCCGGTGCAGGCAAGGATTATTTTGTACAGTTGATTAAACAGGCAGGCCCTAGAAAAGACGCGGCATTTATTGCTATTAATTGTGCATCTATCCCCCGCGATTTAATTGAAAGTGAACTGTTTGGGTATGAAACCGGTAGTTTCACAGGCGCACGCAGTGGTGGTAAGCCTGGGAAGTTTATGTTGGCAGATAAAGGTATTCTGTTTCTGGACGAAATTGGCGACATGAGTTTTGATTTGCAATCCACCTTATTACGGGTATTAGAAACCTCGGAATTTACACCCGTGGGCGGAAGTTCGCCTATTCGTGTAGATGTGCAGGTTGTCGCGGCGACTAATGTCAATTTAAGTGAGGCAGTTGAAGCGGGACGTTTTCGGCGTGATCTTTATTATCGTTTAAATGGCGTACAAATTCATTTACCGTCATTGCGTGAACGCGCGGATAAAAAAGCACTGATTCATTATATCTTGCAACGCGAAATGGATGCTATAACCGTAGCCGAACCCTTTGAAATCTGCGAGGAAGTGATTAGTTTGATTGAGAACCATCCTTGGCCGGGTAATATTCGGCAGCTCATCAATGTCATTAGAGCCACGCTGTATACCGCCAGCAGCACATTTATCAGCAAACAAGATTTGCCCCCGGATTTTATGGCTGAACTTACTCAAAATGGAACAGATGTCCAGACAAGTGCCGTTATTCAATCGTTCATTAATGATAAGTCCAATTTGAGTTTATCTCAGTGCGAATTAACCGGTATAAAAACGGCCTTAAAAGAAGCTGAGGGCAATATAACCTTAGCCGCAAAAAAATTGGGTATTACCCGAACCACGTTGTATAAAAAAATAGATCACTTTCGATTAGACCGCGTTGGTGGACAGTTAAAAAACCATCAATTTCCAGCATAAATTACGCCTACACCACGCTTTTTGTGTACCAAATGTCGCATTTTTAACACTTCCGCTTTAATTACTTGGTAATATGCATTTTTAATCCTACACTAAATTGTACTAGCTGCTGAAAACCGGACACTTGCATGAGTAATCTATTAAAGCAATTTCAAGACTCTTCTTCACTATACGGTAGCAATGCCAATTTTATTGAGGATTTGTACGAACAATACCTTGAAAATCCGGATTCCGTGAGTGAGAGCTGGCGGGTGCAATTTGCGCAACTGCAAACCAGCACGGCACGCGATACACCACACAGCCCAATTGTTGAACGCTTTGCTAATCTGGCTGTCACCCCCGGACGTCTGGCTAAATTACAAGGCTTTACCGAAGAAAGCGTTAAAAAACAATCTGCCGTTGCAAGATTAATTAATCATTACCGTGTTCGTGGTCATCAACGGGCACACAACAACCCCTTAAGTAAACCACAACAGGATATTCACGATTTAGAGCCGGCCTACTATGGTTTGTCAGAACCGGATATGGATACACTGTTTCATACCGATCTTCTATACGGTGTCGATAAACGTTCATTACGTGACATTATTAGCACGCTACAACAAATTTATTGCGGCAGTATTGGCTCGGAATTCATGCACATTGTCAATACCGACATTAGGCGCTGGCTTTTGAATCGCCTTGAAAATGAACATATCAAAGATCATTTCGACGCTGATAGCAAACGCGCACTGTTAAAACAGTTAACCGCTGCCGAAGGCATTGAGCGCTATTTGCATCAACGTTTTGTGGGACAAAAACGCTTTTCGCTGGAAGGAGCCGAAGCCCTAATTCCTATTCTGGATAATTTAATCCAACGCGGCGGTGCAAAGGATGTCAAAGAGATGGTGATTGGCATGGCACACCGAGGGCGTTTAAATGTCCTGATTAATATTCTCGGTAAAAGTCCGTCCCTCTTGTTTGATGAGTTTCAGGGTATGCACGTTACTACACCGGGCGTAAGCTCCGGCGATGTTAAATACCACATGGGCTTTTCATCTGACATTAACAGCGACGGCGGCCCTGTGCATGTTACGCTCGCGTTTAATCCCTCGCATCTGGAAATTATCAATCCGGTGGTGGAAGGCTCGGTTAAAGCGCGTCAGGATCGGCGTGGTAAAAAATGTTTTAATAGCGTCATACCCCTCTTAATTCATGGTGATGCGGCGTTTGCAGGCCAAGGCATTGTGATGGAAACGCTGAACATGAGTGAAACCCGCGCCTTTAGCACGGGCGGTACGGTGCATATTATTATCAATAATCAAATTGGCTTTACCACCAGCAATCCTGCCGACGCCCGTTCTACACTGTATTGCAGTGACGTTGCCAGTATGATTCAAGCACCAGTTTTTCATGTGAACGGTGATGATCCTGAGGCCGTCATCTTTGTCACCCAGCTCGCACTGGATTACCGTATGACGTTTAATAAAGACGTGGTTATTGATCTGTTATGCTACCGTCGCTTGGGGCACAACGAGGCTGACGAACCTGCTACCACGCAGCCGATGATGTATAAAACTATCCGCGACCACCCTACTACACGACAGTTGTACGCCGAGCAACTGATTCGCGAGCAGCTATTAACCGCCGCAGATGCCACTGCGATGAGTACCCGCTACCAGCAATTATTAGATGCGGGTGAAGTGGTCTGTGAGTCTGTATTAAGTACCGTGAGCTATTCCTACTCGCAACCATGGCATCAATATCAAGGCAACCATTGGGCGTGTGACTTTGATGGGCGTGTTGATCTTGAGCACCTGCGTTTTTGCAGTGAACGTATGTTGCGTTTACCTGCTGGTTTTGAATTGCACCCGCGTGTTGCAAAAATCATGGAGAGTCGCGTAAAAATGGCCGCTGGTGCGTTGCCGTTAGATTGGGGGTTTGCTGAAAACCTCAGTTATGCAACCTTGTTAATGAAACACTACAATATTCGCCTAACGGGTCAGGATGTTGGTCGAGGTACGTTTTTTCATCGCCATGCTATTTTGCATAATCAGCTTAATGGTAAAATTTACGTTCCCTTAAAACATTTGAATGAGCAGCAGGGCGAGCCACAAATTTTTGACTCCCTACTGTCCGAAGCGGGCGTATTAGGCTTTGAATATGGCTATAGCACCACTACGCCAGACTGTTTGGTGATCTGGGAAGCGCAATTTGGTGATTTTGCCAACGGCGCACAAGTGGTTATTGATCAATTCATTTGTTCCGGTGGCACAAAATGGGGACGCTTGAGTGGCTTGGTCATGTTACTACCGCATGGTTATGAAGGCCAGGGGCCAGAACATTCCTCGGCGCGCTTGGAAAGATACTTGCAATTGTGTGCAGAACACAATATTCAAGTATGCACCCCCACTACGCCCGCACAGATTTTTCATTTATTACGCCGTCAACTGCTGCGTCCTTATCGTAAGCCACTGATTGTCATGAGCCCTAAAAGCTTGTTACGACACAAGCTGGCGGTATCGACACTGGAAGACCTCACCGAAGCACAATTTCAACCGATTATTGGTGAAATTGATGCCATTGATCCTGAGCGTGTCACCCGCTTGGTATTATGTGCTGGCAAAGTGTATTATGATTTACTGGAAGCGAGGCGTAATGATAATGCTGAACACATTGCTATTATCCGAATAGAACAGTTATACCCTTTTCCACTGGATTTATTTAAACAGGAAATCATCAAATACCCGCAATTAGAAAAAGTGGTTTGGTGTCAGGAAGAACCCAAAAATCAAGGTGCTTGGTATCAAACCAAACACCATTTATTTCAGGGTCTTGATCGTGATTTCAAATTAACCTATGCAGGTCGTGCGGCATCTGCCGCCCCTGCGGTTGGCGACTTTAGTACCCACATTAAACAACAACAAGCAGTCGTAGCCTCTGCTTTATACAGCATTCACACTGGAGAAAATCATGCACATTGAGGTACTTGTCCCTAATTTACCCGAATCTGTTAGCGACGCTACCTTGGTCAACTGGCATAAAGCGCCGGGCGAACAGGTGAATAAAGGTGATAATCTGGTTGATTTGGAGACTGATAAAGTCATATTAGAAGTCCCTGCTCCCGCGTCCGGTATATTGAACAGTATTTTGAAACCTGATGGCAGCTTGGTTATTGCGGGTGATGTACTGGCTATTATTGACGCGGACGGCACAACGCCACAAGCCACAAACAGTAGTCCAGTTACCAGCGCCGTGAGCAGTTCCAGTTCACCGTTAAGCCCTGCGGTCAGACGCATTTTAAATGAACACCAACTTGATCCACAATACATTACCGGCACAGGTAAAGAACAACGGATTACTAAAGAAGATGTTTTACATTATCTGGAGAGTGCGCCTGCACGGCCTGCTGCTTCAGCACCACCATCCGTAACACAATCAGCGTCAGTAAGCGCAGGCATTCAAGTTGAGCGCAGAGAGTCACCACGCACCACGATCAATCTTCGCCCAGAACAACGCGTACCCATGACCCGTTTACGCGCAAAAGTTGCTGAACGCTTGCTGCAAGCGCAGCAAAACGCAGCTATGCTAACGACCTTTAATGAAGTCAATATGCAAAGCGTGATGGACTTACGCAATCAGTACAAAGAGCGCTTTGAACAAAAACACAAAGTTAAATTAGGCTTTATGTCCTTTTTTGTAAAAGCCTCAGTCGAAGCCTTAAAACGTTTTCCAGCGATCAATGCGTCTATTGATGGCACAGATATTATTTATCACGGTTACTATGACATTGGTATTGCAGTCGCGACACCGCGTGGCTTGATTGTGCCAGTTTTACGGGATGCCGATCAACTTGATTTTGCTGGCATAGAAAACAGCATTGCTGATTATGGTAGCAAAGCCCGTGACGGCTCGTTAAGCTATGAAGACCTCAATGGCGGTACATTTACCATTACCAACGGCGGGATTTTTGGCTCCATGCTCTCAACCCCTATCCTTAACCCTCCACAATGTGCCATTTTAGGCATGCATGCTATTAAAGAACGCGCCGTGGTTGAAAAAGGTGAGGTTGTTATTCGCCCCATCATGTACCTCGCCTTATCTTATGACCATCGTTTGGTTGATGGTAAAGAAGCGGTACAGTTTTTAGTCACCATTAAAGAATGCTTGGAAGCACCGGCACATTTGTTACTTAACATTTAAAATGGTCAATCCTTATGCCACACGCAGCGACACACTTTGATTACGATGTTATCGTTATAGGCGCAGGCCCTGCTGGTTATGCCGCCGCCATTCGTGCGGCACAACTAGGCTTTAAAACCGCCAGCGTTGATGATTGGCGCGATAAAAACGGCATTCCCAAGCTGGGTGGTACCTATGTGAATGCGGGCTGTATTGCCCGTATCAGCTTACTTGAATCGGCTAAAATCCATCATTTACTCACCCATGATCTCGCCGTCCACGGTTTGCACGTTGTAGATTTACACGTCGATCTAACACAAATGCTGGCACGTAAAGACAACATTACCCATAAACTCAGCCAGAAAATAGCGTCACTGTTTACCGCACATAATATTACCCGCCTAGTAGCGCGAGGCCGCTTACTGAACGCTAAACAAATCGAAATAACCCCCTGCGATGGGAGCAAGCAATACACCCTGTCCGCTAAAAACATCATTCTCGCCAGCGGCTCATCCCCCGTTAAACAGCCCTATGCACTGACTAACGATGACACCATCGTACATGCTGATAAAGCCCTGGCATTACAGCAAATACCCAAAGAACTGGGGATTTTAGGCGCAGGTATTATTGGGCTGGAATTAGCCGGTATCTGGCAAAAACTGGGCACGCACGTCACGCTTCTGGATGCTCAAAATCACTTCTTACCCGCACTGGACAAAGACATATCCAGCGCTGCTTATGACTATTTTCAACAACAAGGACTTAATATTCAATTAGGCGCGCGGGTTATTTCTGCCAAGTCGATAGCAGAGCAGGTTAAAGTAGACTATCAAGATGCTGGAAACGCCGTTCATACCCGTACCTTTGATGCCTTTATTGTGGCATCGGGGCATAAACCCAACAGCGAAAATCTAGCCGCTGTGGAAGCGCAATTATTACTCGATGAAAACGGCTTTGTGCATGTTGACGAACACTGCGCAACCAACTTACCCGGTGTTTACGCCATTGGTGATCTAACCGCACTGGGATCAATGCTGGCACATAAAGGCATTGAGGAAGGTACATTTGTTGCCGAACAGATTGCGGGTATACACTCAGCCATCAACTACGCCACCATGCCGAATGTTATTTATTCTGATCCAGAAATAGCCTGGGTTGGGCAAACAGAACAGGCCTTAAACGCCATTGGTGAACCGATTAAAATCGCCGTATTTCCTTTTCAAGAAAATGCCAAAGCGCATGTTCTCGACAAAATAGCGGGCTTTGTTAAATTAATTACCCATGCAGACACTGACAAAATTTTAGGCGTACACATAATTGGTGCCAATGCGTCTGAATTGATTGCAGAGGCCGTATTAGCCATGGAGTTTTCTGCCAGCAGCGAAGACCTGGCGCGCACCATTCATGCGCATCCCACCTTATCCAGCGCCCTCCATGAAGCGGCATTAATGCTCAATGATCGCGCCTTGCATGGTCTTAACTTTAAAACGATCCCGGCCGATACTCCGCCATGTTAAACGGTCTTTATGCAGTAACCGATGCGAGCTTAACGCCTGATGAAACCCTGCTAACCCAAGTAACGCAGGCAATTTTAGGCGGCGCGCGCATCGTGCAGTTACGCGATAAAACCCGTAGCGACGTGCAGCTGTTTGAGATTGCTCTCGCCTTGCAAAGACTCTGCGCCGCACATAATACCCTCTTCATCATGAATGATCGGCTGGCATTAGCCCAAAAACTCAATGCCGATGGCTTACATATTGGTCAACATGACTTAGCATTTAGCCTTGTGCGCGCTGAATTCCCCAATAAAATACTGGGGATGTCTTGTTATGGCAATATTGCTGATGCCTTGATGTATCAAGAAAAAGGCGCGGACTACGTAGCTTTTGGCGCCTGTTTTAACTCACCCACCAAACCCTTGGCAAACCTCATATCACCCGCCCTACTCGGAGAAGCAAAGCAGCGATTAAGCATTCCCATCTGTGCCATTGGCGGTATTACCCAAAGTAATGCGCCGCAATTATTGCAACAAGGTGTTGATATGCTGGCAGTGATTAGCGACTTATGGTGCAGCGCAGATATTACCTTGCAAGCACAAGGTTATCGGGATTTATTCATGCATCAGCAAGAGTATCTCTTCGGCTAAGCCGTTAATTGCTGCTATCTTATTCTTAAATAAAGAGTGTGTTATTTAACAGTGATTAATGTGTTAAATAACACACTCTTATCAATACTCATCTTTATTGCATTGATTTTATTGTATAAATTAACGGCCTGATTATTGCTATATCTTATAGTCTTTTTACTAAAATCAGTTAATGTCCTTGCTGAGTTTAACCACTTTCTATAAGTTATCAGGAGTACATGCGCCTATGAACTATTCTCTACTCGATCCTCGGTTAAACCGCTTAACTAAAATATCCATCGATATCGCCGCTATATTATCCATTCCGGCGTTATCTCTCGCCTTGTCAACGCCGGCATACGCCACTGAAAAAGTAAGTACTGCCAACAATGAGACAAACAGTAAAACCGAAAAGCTTAAAAATACTAAAAAACAGCCCGATACAGATAACTCCGTCTTTGAGTTGGGAGAAATGACCATCACCGCCAAACCCTCTGGAAAACTGCAAAGCCGTGATATTCTCAGCTCTGTTGATATTATGAATGCTGATAAAATCGAAAATCAAAATGTTCAAACCAGTTTTGATTTATTTCATCGCATGCCGGGTGTTCAGGTCACCCAATTTAACCAAGGCACAACAACCGGTAAATTTTCGTTCAGAGGCTTTAATGGCGAAGGTAATATTAACGGCGTTAAACTGTTAATCGATGGTATCCCCAGCAATACCAATGACGGTAACATGCCGTTTATCGATGCCATTTTTCCATTAGATATTGAATCAATTGAAGTCGTGCGTGGCACGAATGATCCTCGTTATGGCTTACATGCCATAGCGGGCAATGGCAATATATTTACGCATCAAGGCGGAAATTACCTTAGTGCGTGTTTCAAAAGTCCTCAGTTTAGCGTTCAAGTCGCCCAAGCATGAGATTTATCATGGCAATATGAATGAAAGCGGTGCTAGATTCGGTC
>JAPLRW010000177.1 GCA_026398935.1 Methylococcales bacterium | reverse complement strand
GGCTTTATCGCTATCGTCGACTGAGCAAGGATTACGAAGTGTTGACCGAATCTAGCACCGCTTTCATTCATATTGCCATGATAAATCTCATGCTTGGGCGACTTGAACGCTAAACTGAGGACTTTTGAAACACGCACTTACTGAAGTGGCAGTAAGGCTTTTTTTATGGGCGGCATTAATGTGGCAAGGTGATAAAAGTGCTATCAAATACAGTAAAGCACCTTTATTTTAATAAAACATGCTCTTTCGGTAATTGCCGGGCAATCCATAGCGCTAGTTTATGTTTCATATTGATGCTATTTTCCTGATCGAGTGCTAATGGCTGGATGAGTTTATCCATGACCAGTAAGCGATACAGGCTGTCAATCGTGTCCTTCGCGGCATCGGTCGGTGAAAATTCGGCATAGCCACGATTTTTCGCGTACTTCCCCCCTACTTCAATGGCTTTTTTCAGTAACAGGGATTCATTTTTTAATTTGCTCATGGTTGCGCCACTTATGGTTAAGCCATTCATGGTCTGATAATCGATGTAGGAGCGAGTAAGCATTACCTTTTTTGAGTCCAAAACTATATTAAGCAAAGCCCTGTAATGATAATATTTACAAGGCTTTTTGAGGAAAGACTAACTTTTCACACGGTTATTTTAGGTCAAAGCGGTCAAGCATCATTACCTTGTTCCATGCCTTCACAAAGTCAGTCACAAGCTTTTGTTTTCCATCTTCAGCCGCATAAATTTCGGCAATAGCTCTAAGCTCAGAGTTTGATCCGAAAATTAAATCGACTGGCGTAGCCGTCCATTTTACCTCACCCGTCTCACGATCAATGCCTTCGTAAGTCCCTTCAGACTGGGCGGCTTTCTGCCATTTCGTAGACATATCGAGTAAGTTTACGAAGTAGTCATTGCTCAGCGTCTCAGGTTTGCTTGTAAGAACACCTTGTTTGGAACCCCCAGTATTGGCGCTTAAAACACGCATGCCTCCAACCAGAACGGTCATTTCAGGGACGGTCAGGGTCAGCATGTTGGCGCGATCAATCAGCATTTCGGTTGGCGAGAGTGAATTACCTTCACCGAAATAGTTGCGGAATGCATCCGCTTTTGGCTCAAGCACGGCAAACGAACTTACCTCAGTTTGCTCTTGTAATGCATCCATACGCCCTGGTGTAAAGGGGACTTTTACCGTATAGCCTGCTGTCTTAGCCGCCTGCTCAACTGCGGCAACGCCCCCCAAAACAATCAGATCTGCCAGCGATACTTTTTTGCCAGTTGACTGCGCCCGATTAAAGTCGTTTTGAATGGCCTCTAATAGTGGCAGAGCCTTAGCCAGTTCATCTGGATTGTTGACGGGCCAGTCTTTTTCAGGCATTAAGCGAAGCCGAGCGCCATTAGCACCCCCGCGCATGTCCGTGCCGCGGAAAGATGCTGCTGACGCCCAAGCGGTTCTAACTAATTCCGACACTGTTAGCCCTGATTTAAGCATTTTATGTTTCAGACTTTCAGAGTCTTTAGTATCGATCAGCTTGTGATTCACTGCGGGAATAGGATCTTGCCAAATGAACGCCTCTTTAGGTGCGTCTGCACCAACATAACGAGTCCGAGGCCCTATGTCGCGGTGAGTAAGCTTGAACCATGCCTTAGCAAAAGCCAGTTCAAATTCCTTTGGATTATCCAGAAAACGTTTCGCAATTTTTTCGTAACTCGGATCGATTTTCAAGGCGAGGTCAGTAGTCAGCATGATGGGCGCATGTCGCTGATCTTTATCGTGCGCATCAGGCACTAAATCCGCAGCCGCGTTATCTTTAGGAATCCATTGTGTAGCGCCAGCCGGACTTTTAGTTTTTACCCATTCGTAGGCAAACAGGTTGGTTAAATATTGGTGAGTCCATTGCGCCGGACTCATTGTCCAAGCGCCCTCCAAGCCACTGGTGATGGTGTCAACACCGTTACCTTTGCCGCATTTATTTTTCCAGCCTAAACCCTGCTCCTCAATCTCCGCTGCTGCGGGCGCTGAGCCTACACACTTAGCAGGATCGCCATTGCCATGGGTTTTACCAAAGGTATGCCCACCAGCAATCAGCGCGACCGTCTCCTCATCGTTCATCGCCATCCGGCCAAATGTTTCTCGTATATCTTTAGCCGACGCCAGTGGATCAGGATTGCCGTTGGGTCCTTCTGGATTTACATAAATAAGCCCCATCTGTACCGCAGCTAGTGGCTTTTCTAGCTTTCGCTCCCCTTTGTAGCGCTCATCGGCGAGCCATTTTTTCTCAGGCCCCCAATAGACTAAATCAGCCTCCCAGTCATCGGTTCGTCCACCAGCAAAACCGTATGTTTTGAAGCCCATTGACTCCAACGCGACGTTGCCCGTAAGCACCATTAAGTCGGCCCATGAAATTTTACTGCCGTACTTACTTTTAATCGGCCAAAGCAAGCGTCGTGCCTTGTCCAAGTTGGCGTTATCCGGCCAACTATTTAGCGGTTCGAAGCGTTGCTGACCGCCACCCGCGCCGCCTCGACCATCAGCTACACGGTAAGTACCCGCACTGTGCCAAGCCATCCGGATAAAAAATGGCCCATAGTGCCCGTAATCAGCTGGCCACCAAGCTTGTGAGGTTTTCATCAGCTTCTCTATGTCGGCCTTCACTGCTTTGAGATCAAGTTTTTTAAATTCTGTGGCATAGTTGAACTGGCTGTCCAGCGGACTGGAGGTCGCTGCGTGTTGTCGAAGAGGCGCTAAATCGAGTCGTTCAGGCCACCAGAATTGGTTCGACATCGCTTGCAAATTCGTAGCGTTTAGTGAAGGTTCTGGATTTTCTGCGCAGTAGCTGGGGGCGGAAAAGGCCAGTGCTAACATAACGACGCTGGGTAATTTTATGTTTAACATATACGTGCTCCTGCTCTTAAGGTGTAGATGCCGTTTTTGCAGGCCATTTATCTTAAAATACAAGAAAGCTCACGGAACGGATAAGGAAGTCAATCGTCACTGTCTTATTATGCACGTTAACACCCGTTCCACAAGTATCCTTTTCCCCCTCTTTCGGTACTCAGCTACCGCTTGCCACTTTTGCTCGATTCAATAGTGCCACAAAATAAGCCACGCATTACGTGGACTAAATTTTCCAGATCGTTGCGTACAGCAGTATGGGATGGATGCGATACACTTAGGCAAGTTTTTTTGCTACACACTAAAAAATGCTTATTTTAATAATACATGGTCTTTCGGTAATTGCCGGGCAATCCATAGCGCTAATTTATGTTTCATATTGATGCTATTTTCCTGATCAAGTGCTAATGGCTGGATGAGTTTATCCATGACCAGTAAGCGATACAGGCTTTCAATCTTATCCTTCGCGGCATCGGTCGGTGAAAATTCGGCATAGCCACGATTTTTCGCGTACTTCTCCCCTACTTCAATGGCTTTTTTTAGTAATAGGGGTTCATTTTTTAATTTGCTCATGGTTGCGCCACTTATTGTTAAGCCATTTAGGGTTCGATAAATGGGGCAATGTTTGCATTACCTGCGATCAATGTTAGGCGCGAGTAAGTATTGCCTTTCTGCCATCACCGTATGCTGTCGGGTGGACAAACAAGCCCACCCGACTACTCAAATTAACCGTCTAGTTTTTTATATTTAATACGACGGGGGTTATCTGCATCCGTACCTAAGCGGCGATGACGATCCGCCTCATAATCGGCATAGTTACCTTCAAACCACACCACGTTACTGTCGCCTTCAAAAGCCAGTATATGGGTTGCAATGCGATCCAGAAACCAGCGATCATGCGAAATAACTACCGCACAGCCAGGGAACGCCAATATGGCGTCTTCCAGTGCGCGTAAGGTCTCTACGTCCAAATCGTTGGTAGGCTCATCCAATAACAACAGATTGCCGCCACTTTTCAGTAATTTAGCCAAATGCACGCGGTTACGCTCCCCCCCCGACAGATTACCGATGATTTTCTGTTGGTCGCCGCCTTTAAAATTAAATCGGCCAAGGTATGCGCGAGAAGGTGTTTGATAATTACCGACAGTAATAAGATCCAAGCCATCCGAGACTTCTTCCCAAACGGTTTTTTTATCGTCCATGTCGTCACGTAGCTGATCCACGTAAGCAATCTGTACGGTTTGTCCCAGTGTCACTGTACCTGAATCGGGCTGTTCAAAGCCGGCCATCATGCGGAACAGCGTAGTTTTACCTGCACCGTTCGGGCCAATAATGCCCACGATGCCGCCGGGCGGTAATTTAAAGCTCAAATCATTGACTAACAAACGATCACCAAAGCCTTTGTTAACATGGTCAATGTTAATGACAATGTCGCCTAAACGCGGGCCGGGTGGAATATAAATCTCTTGGGTTTCGTTACGTTTTTGCACATCTACAGAGGCCAATTCATCAAAACGTGCCAGACGTGCCTTGCTTTTGGCATGGCGGCCTTTTTGATTGGAACGTACCCATTCCAGCTCTTCTTTCATGGCTTTTTGACGCGAAGATTCTTGTTTTTCTTCCTGCAACAAACGGTTGCCTTTTTGTTCTAACCAACTGGAGTAATTACCTTCCCACGGAATGCCAGAGCCTCTGTCTAGCTCTAATATCCAGCCAGCAACGTTATCTAAAAAGTAGCGGTCATGGGTAACAGCAACAACTGTACCGGGGTAGTCATGTAAAAACCGTTCTAACCAAGCGACAGACTCGGCATCTAAATGGTTGGTTGGCTCATCCAGCAACAGCATATCTGGGTTAGATAGCAGCAGCTTGCATAATGCCACGCGACGTTTTTCACCGCCGGATAATTTAGTGACATCTGCATCCCAATCCGGTAAACGCAGTGCGTCCGCCGCGACGTCGAGTTTACGATCCAAGTTATGGCCGTCACAGGCATTAATGATGTCTTCGAGGCGCGCTTGGTCGGCGGCCAATTTATCAAAATCAGCATCGGGCAGCGCGTAAGCAGCATAGACGTCATCTAACTGCGCTAATACCGCTTTAATTTCTGCTACGGCTTCTTCGATATTGCCACGCACGGTTTTGGTGGGATCAAGTTGCGGCTCTTGTGATAAGTAGCCAATCTTGATGCCTTTTAAGGGAATGGCTTCGCCTTCAATCTCGGTATCAAGACCCGCCATAATCTTCAGCAAGGTTGATTTACCAGAGCCATTTAGACCCAATACGCCAATTTTAGCGCCCGGATAAAAAGACAGTGAAATATCCTTGAGGATGTATTTTTTGGGGGGAACGATTTTCCCCACCCGATTCATTGAGAAAATATATTGCGCCATAAGGTGTCGTATTCAGTAAGGGTGAAAAATTATGTTACAAAGCGTCCTGTAAAATTCTCTGTAATTATTCAGTCCCCCCTCTTAGAAAAAGAGGGGTTAGTACCCAAAGGGCATAAAGGGAGATTTATTAGATAAAATCCCCCTCGATCCCCCTTTTTCAAAGGGGGAGGTGAATAAGTACGATTCTCTTAAGTTTTTAGACCAAGAGAGGCGCATGTCCATTATAAAATCTCGGACGCTTTAGCAAATGCACTTCTAAAATCAAGATACAGAGGCTTATCAGTCTCAAGCATGGCTTTTAACAACGCCTGCTGCAATTTATATTTAACATTACCTACCGCCAATGCGCCTACTGCAACTGCGTTAGGTGAATGGATGGCGGCTGTTAATGGCGCGCCAAAATCTTTAGCGTCAACGCCTTCAATGCCCATTGGTGGCACGGCATTAACGTCGCCAACAACTTTTAACTGCTTAGCGCCTTGCAGCATGTCGGCACTGAGCACTTGAATACCTGCTTTCGCGGTACAGAAAATTAAATCAACATCAGTGATTAACGCGGCTTTTTCTGCGGCATTGGTCGCTACCGCACCCCGCAGCGTACAACCAAAACGGCGGTTGTATTCTTTCGCGGCATCATCAGCAGTATCCAGTAATAAATGATCGACCAGCGCAACATCCGCACCCGCTAATGAGGCAATAATACCCGTGGCAATGCCCACAGGGCCTGTGCCACCGAAAACCAGTGCCGTACAGTCACTTAAAGTTTTGCCGTGGGTTATTTTTAACTGTTTTTCAACACACGCAACTAAGGCCGCTGCCGTTGTAAATGCGCCGCTGGGATCAACCAGTACTGAAATTTCAAACGGTGGAACCATTGCTTGCTTGCAGATGGTCAGCATATCCATTGCCAAGCCTAAGTCTCGCCCACCGATAAATA
This sequence comes from Methylococcales bacterium, assembly GCA_026398935.1. GTDB lineage: Bacteria > Pseudomonadota > Gammaproteobacteria > Methylococcales > Methylomonadaceae > SXIZ01. The sequence continues at coordinate 811 of JAPLRW010000177.1, read as the reverse complement.
ATGCTGTCTGTTTAACGCCGGAAGGCCCGCGTGAAAAAATAGCGTCTTGCACTAATCGGTACACGTTATCAATTTTGACCGTGTTATAAGGCATTAAAACGTCAAATCCAGCATCTAAAGCCATGTTAACGTCAAATGGGCTGTTGTGTGGCATTGGGTCTAACATGTGTAGAATGCTTCTTTTTGACATTAGAAATTCTCTCGTGTAGTGAAAAACCTAAAGGATTGCTGGGTATTAAGCGTTATTTTTTATATATTCACGCGCTACTTCAAAAGCATGTTCAAAATGCAGATAAACAGATTTATCGCTCTCAATCATTCTTTGCAGTAATTTGCGCTGTGCTTGGTATTTTATGTTGCCAATAGCCAATGCGCCAATCCCGACTGCGCCACTGTTTGATGCGGCCAATGGCACGCCATCATGCATGGCATCCAAGCCTGCAATCCCAGAGGGTGGTACGGCATTCACGTCAGCGGCCACTTTTAATTGCGGTGCAGACGCAATCAATTCCGCACTCAATAATTCAATGCCCGCAGCGCCCGTTGCGAAAACAACATCCGCCGTCTTAATATACTCGGCTTTATCGCTGTCAGCACCCGCTGTAATAGTGATTTTACCATCGCCAAATTCACGGCTACAAAGATCTGCGGTGTGTTGCGCCTTATCCAACTGCCGACCAATAATCCGCACATTAGCACCCGCTTGTGCCGCGATAACCGCCGCAATTTGCCCAACAGGCCCTGTACCACCTAATGCCAACACGTTTTTTCCCTCTAGTGTGGTATTAAATTTTGTCGCTAATTCCCGCTC
>JAPLRW010000253.1 GCA_026398935.1 Methylococcales bacterium | reverse complement strand
GTGAACGAAGACTTATAGGGGCGAAACGTGAAAAAGAATAATTTAACGCTAGGTGTATTGGCAGTATTACTGCTTAACAGTACTCTGGCCTTAGCAGAATCAGATTATCCAGCTGCCGATTTTCAGCCAAAGGTGCTTTTTAGCGACGATACCGCTAATGATGACGCTAAAAAAGCTCAACCTGCGCCAAAAGCAGCTGTTGCACTTAAACAATCATCAGCGGCTGTAGCTGCTGCACCAGTCAGTGTTGCAAAGACTAATACTGCGCCACAATTGACTACAGAAGTAAAAAGTGAAGAATCTGGCTCTACTTCTCTGATTGGTTTATTGCTATTGGCTGCTGCTGGCGGCTTCTTGTTTTTCAAAAAACAAGGTGGGCTTGTGTGTCCACGTAAAACAACCGCTGGTATTTCTGCTGGAACAACCGTTACTTACGGTAAAGATGCAAGCGGTTTGTCAGGTGTTGCACGATACGTTAAAAATATTGAACTGCTTTCTGCGAGTGGCGTAACGCGTTATTTAGCACAAAAAGAAGTTGTTGAACAAGAAAAAGCAGCAGAATCGACTGTTGCGACAGGTGTTGAGAAATATCTAAAAAATCGCGCTTAATTTACCGTTTCGGTTAAACGAAATCGTCGGGCGATTCCACAAGTAAAGATCACCACCCTCACTGATTGTAGGTGAGGGTGGTTGATACATCTACTGGCGTTTTTTAGCGTCAAGTATAGCGCGAATAACAATAGATTAAGGCTGTGTCGGTAGTCTCAAGGCATTTCTGCTCCTTCCCGCAATACTGTGTCTTTCTTAAAAACACCTTCAATGCGCGTTTTAACCGCGATCATTTCAAGAAATAGCTGAAAATAAATACCCACTGTTAACGTGTGTTGTAAAATGCCTGTTTTAATAAATATGTTGAGTTGTTATCGAAATGGCATGGTTTTTTTTATTGGCTGCGGGGCTGGCTGAGATTGTTTTTGCGGTTAGTCTTAAATACAACATCGGTTTTACGCGTTTAATTCCAAGTCTCGTCACGATGGTAGCTGGGTGTTCGAGTTTTTATTTGCTAACGTTAGCGATTAAAGTGATTCCGCTTGGAACGGCTTATGCCATTTGGACAGGGATGGGTGCTGTGGGGGTTGCTATTGTTGGTATCTTGATGTTTAAAGAAGCACACGATTGGATGCGGTTAGTGTCTATTATTTTAGTTGTGGCTGGGGTTCTTGGTCTTAAACTGACGCATAATGAATGATGTTGCATTTAATTGCTCAAACAACGGTTGATGACTGTGTTTTGCAACGAATAGGGTATGCTGATGTTGTCGTACTAATAGACGCGGCAGTTTTAAGGGCGCTATGTCAGGGTGATAGGGCAAATGCATTGGTGGCGCTCATGTTGCGTGCGCGCTGCTGTGTATTGCAGGAACATTTGACCCTTTATGGTATTGCCGTGCATGAATTGGTGAGTGGTATTGAGGTTATTGATTATTCAGGGTTGGTTAATTTAACCGTGGCACATACATCGATTCAGTCATGGTGTTAGATGTTGACGGGGATTTATTGCCTTTAACCGATCAAGGTTTTTTGGTTGATTTAACCTTGTGGAATGCCCCCGTAGCGTGTGAATTAGCCCGCCTCGATGGTATTATTCTGGTGGCAGAGCATTGGGAAATTTTGTATTTTATACGTGATTATTATCAACGCTATAAACATTTGCCCAACTCGCGAGTATTCGTTAAAGCGGTACGCAATGGCTTGGGTGAGGAAAAGGGCTGTAGTCGATATTTACAAGCACTTTTCCCCACTGGCCCATTAAGAGCGGCCTGTAAACTGGCGGGCTTGCCCAAGCCGCCGACCTGTTTATAAAAACAGCAACGCTTATCGCGTTAATTTTAAATATTTTTCATACAGTGATTCTTGCGATTCGACATGCGTAGCATCTTTGGAAATGCAGTCTACTGGGCAGACTTCTATGCATTGTGGCTGACCGTGATGACCAACGCATTCTGTGCATAAATTGGGATCAATAACATAAATCTCTTCACCCTGAGAAATGGCACCATTTGGGCATTCAGGTTCACAGACGTCACAGTTGATACATTCATCTTCAATAATAAGGGACACGTCTACTCCTGGTTAAATTTAGCCATTAATTGTTGATGCACAAGGTCAGGGACAAAGATACCCACATCGCCTTTTAATCGTGCAATTTCTCTGATCATACTGGATGAAATAAATTCATATTGTTCCGCTGGCGTTAAAAACATCGTTTCCAGATCGGGGGACAAGCGCCGATTCATACCGGCTAATTGAAATTCATATTCAAAGTCTGAAACTGCTCGTAATCCCCGTAGAATAACGTTAGCGCCTTGTTGTTTAGCGCAGTCGACTAATAAATTATCAAAGCCAATGACGCGAACATTTGCAAACTCCTGAGTGACCGCTTCGACCAGCGCCACCCTTTCGTTTAGTGAAAATAAAGGTGTTTTACCTTTGTTTTCAGCAATGGCGACAATGACTTGTGTATAAATCTTGGTTGCTCTGGCAATTAAATCCAAATGACCATTGGTAATTGGGTCAAATGTGCCAGGGTATATTGCAATAATATTCATTTAAAAAGTTATTACCATACGATAGTAAAATCCCAATTCTATACTAAAATCCTTTATGAATGCGTGCTGATTATCATTTTATCGGCTGGCATTGCTATTTTAATCAAGATACTCTTCAGTAGCCTGCCAAAGTATAGCCGTGGTTAAGTTGTTTTTGCCGTGTAAAAAAGTATAAGAACGCTATTTTTTGGTCGTTGTTGGCTAGTTTTATCGATAGTTCATGATCCTGGTTTATAGGGTGACGTGACTCATTGCCATTTATTTTTTATTAAGAGACTCATTCTTATGCAAGTACAAATGAATCAACTATTTGACAAGATCAATAGTATTCCACAAATCCCAGAAGTGGTTAGAACCTTAATTACTCAATTCAATAACCCTAAAATTGATTTTGGTGTTGTTGCAAAAAACATTGAAAAAGAACAAGTTATATCGTTAAAAGTATTGCGCTTGGTTAATTCTGCGCATTTTGGGCTTTCAAAAAAAATAGGCACCATTCAAGAAGCGGTGGTTATGTTAGGCATGAATCAACTGAGGACATTAGTTATTGCTTCAGGTATGGTGGGTGCCGTTCCAAAAATTGAAGGGGTTAATATTAAACATTTTTGGGAAGACAGTTTTCGTACCGCTACGTACGCTAAATGGCTTGCCGCCGAAACAAAGCAGGCGCCTGATTTAGCGTTTACTGCTGGATTAATCAGTGGTTTAGGTCGGCTATTAATTTACATGGGCGCGCCCTCTGCCGCGAATGAAATTGATCAGCATGTCAGTAGTGGGCATGCGCGTACAGAGTTAGAGTTAAGTCGCCTTGGCTTTACCAGTGAGGCTGTTGGTGCTGAATTATGCCGTCGTTGGCATTTTTCACCGGATTTAATTGACACTGTGGCGCAATGCGGCGCTCCGCTAATGGCCGAAGAAGTTTACTTGCCTGCTTGTGTTGTGCATATCGCGCGCTATATTAGTCATGCGCAATATACCGGGATAGATTTAGAAGCAATTCTAGATGCGTTTCCTTATGCGGTTGCTGAAAAGCTCGGATTAACTAAGGCGTTTGTTGTCGAAAAATTACCGGAACTGTTACTGCTTGATTCTGGCTTGGATGGATTAATGGATTAATCATTGCTCAAGTGCCGTTCGAGTGACACTTGAGCTAAAGTGGTTTTTTATAGTAAGGGTATACGTGTTGCAATTTTGTTAGCGCATGCCCTTATAGAATAATGGCTTAACTCATTTGCTTAAAAAAGAGAATTGCGCGTATTGCGTGCTTTAAGTCATGTGCTAAAGGTGTCAATATATTCCCGTTCCAAGCGTATTTTCATGCGTTTTTCAATAAGCTTAAAATGTGCCACATCCTCTTCTGAAATAAGAGAAATGGCTTGGCCGTTTTGACCTGCACGTCCCGTTCGTCCAATCCGATGAATGTAGTCATTGGGTGAGCGAGGTAAGTCAAAGTTAATAACGGTCGCCAATTGCTCAATATCAATACCTCGTGCGGCCACATCGGTTGCAATTAACACGCGGCACTTGCCTTGTTTAAAGTCGTTTAACGCTTTATTGCGTGCTGCCTGCGATTTGTCGCTGTGTAAGGCGGTGGCATTAATCTCTGCTTTAGCGAGTTTTAGTACCAAACGATTGCAGGTATTTTTAGCATTCGCAAAAACCAATACTTGTTGTAAATTCCCCTCATGAATAAGGTGCGCTAAGAGTGCATTTTTACGCTCCTGCGTTACCGTAATAACCCGTTGCTGAATCAGTGATTCTGTTGGTGCTATACAGTCAATATTTATAGGTTGCACCAGTAATTGCGCAACGAGGTGATCCAGTTCTGGTGGAAAAGTCGCTGAAAAAAGCAGATTTTGGCGTTTTTTAGGTAATAAATGGATGATTTTTGCCAATTCGTCGCTAAAACCAAGGTGTAGTAAGCGATCTGCCTCATCCAGTACCAAGGTTTTAGTGTGTGCAAAATTGACGGCATTGTGTTCGACTAAATCCAGTAAACGCCCAGGTGTTGCCACCAAAATATCTGCGCCGCCGCGCAAGGCCAACATTTGCGGGGTAATATTTACCCCGCCAAAAACACTGTGTATTTTAAGGCGTGGCGTGATGCTATTGGCGTAATGGGTAAGTGCCTCGCCAATTTGTAAGGTCAGTTCGCGGGTTGGTGTCAAAATGAGGATTTCTATTGGGTTGCCTTGCGTCATCGCTTTGGGTTGTTCGCGGTTTTGCAGTATTTTTTGCAGCAAGGGCAATCCAAACGCTGCTGTTTTTCCCGAACCGGTTTGTGCTTTTGCGCGTAAGTCTTTTCCCAGTAAGATAGCCGGAATGGCTTGTGTCTGAACGGGCGTCGGTTGGGTATAGCCTATTTGGTGGATGGCGGTTAATAACGTGGGTGATAGGCTTAATGATGAAAAATCAGTATTTGGAGGCGTTGAGTGCATGGTATAAAACTGGGTGAGTATTAAAAGGGTTGTTCAATAAATCGTGATTAATCTAAGTACATAGGAGGGAGGCTGTAGGCGCACTGGAATGCATTTTGACGGTGTAAACAATTGTGCCGGACGTGTAATTATTAATTGTAATCTGCTTTTATGACGCTTTCATGGGATTCACCCTTCCTTGTTGTCATTGTATTCTATTAGCGTTCCATTGGCGGATTCGTTACTAATTTAATAACAGGCAGGTTTTTCGAGTGGCCTCGCTGTGAGAGGGTATTATCAAAAGGTGTGGTGTCAGTATTGGGTAAGTGCTTAAAAGATTAATAAGCGTTTAAATTTAAAAACGTATTACCGCATCAATGATGAGCAGTAATTGCTGATCACGCGTTTCGTTTTGAAAAGGGCGTGAGCCGGATGCCCAGTCGTGACGTATTTCTGGGCGCAGGGTTAGCCATGCATAAGGTTTCCAGTTGCTTGCAACACTGAGTGCATAGTAGCTGCCGGGAGCTGTGGAAAAACGTGTGCCGTCATCATCATGAAACCATTCTGCTCGAATACCTGTATTCCAGTGTGGGGTGATTTCATATGTTAAATAATTAACCAGCGAATACCATTCAGCATTTTTACCTTCTTTGGCATTTTGTTGTCTACCATAATCATGTTGCAGAATAACGTGTAATTTTTCGGTTATTGCTTGATGCAGCATGGAATAGTAGTAAGTTAGGTGTGACGGCTGTGTGTCATCAATTTCACCGTCTAGGATGCTGAAGGTAAAGTCTCTTGATCGCTGTTGATTGGTTACATTAATCCCCCCTAAAAAACTCCAGGCTCCTGCGTGCTGATCGACATTGTCTGCGCCTGTTACTGCACCCGCTTGCACGGTCAATAAATCGTTAACCTGATAGCTGGTCAGTAAGCCGCTCATTGTAAATGGGCTGGATTTCATACTGTAACTGTGCGAGACAAACAGATTGAGTGGAGAGGGAACGGATTCGTAGCCAATAATGCTATAGAAATGCCCAATTTTTGCACTAATGCCATGCCGAACAGGTATTAATATTTCAAAGTATGCTTGTGGTAAGGCAACATCATAAAAGCGTAGCGCATCGGTATTAATTAAATCAGTGTCCCAATGTCCTGTGGCTTGAGTATTGGGGGCGTCGGTACCAAACATAAATTCAAAACGCCCGCCAAGTTGCCAGTTTTGGCTGCTTCGATCTAAAGATTTGTCAACGAATAAGCCCAATTGGTATAAGTGGAATTCATTCGCCCTGTTATTAAATTGTACTGAGCCGTTGCTTCGATCCTTGGGTTGTGATGGATTGTAGGTAAATCCAGCAGTTGCCCATCCCCCAGCGGTTAAGCCTATAGAATCTAAGCCGCTTAGTTGTGAGAAATCTTTACCGGTTAATGCTTTTATTGCACTGGGTTCTTCGGCCAAAGTGGATTGGATTGGAAGGGCTAAAAAAGTGTATGACAAACAAACGCTAAACCAATAACGTATTTTATGGGGTAAGCATTTTGTCGTTACGTGTGATGCTGACTTTGACTGCCGCATGTTTAGATTCGTTTTGTTGAATTGAAGCGTCAGACATGAAAAGTTCACATCAGTTCTTTAGTATTCTATCAAAGATATGAAAATATTGGTAAGGGTATTTGTAGTTGAAAAAATATTTTTGCACCAATTTTGTGCATTATTACCGTATTGCTTTATGGTGGTTAGTTGTTTAACCTGTTGTATTAAATTATTTTGTTTTTTAATGATTAAATATGTTTATTTTCGATTCGCTATTAAGTATTATTATGGTGCGTAATTTGAATGATTATTTATACGGTCTTAAACGCATTATGGAGAAAAACTATGCACTTATTTTTCAGTAATAAACAAAATTGCTTTCTTGTTATTATTCGATGGGTATTGTTCGGTGGACTGGCGTTTGCGCCGCTTACAACGATGGCTCAGCTTATGGAGGTAGAAGCTGTTGCCACTACACGGTGTCATTTTATTGATACCGTGCAGGGATTTTCAGGGTATGGCAAAAAAACGGAATGGAAAAGCTATGCAAAAAGTGACGTACGTAATCGCGCCACTGAGCTTGGTGCTAGTCATGTTGTTTGGGCGCAATTTAATGCCACGGGTGCGTTCAATGGAACTGTTGTTGCAAAGCTTTATGATTGTAGCAGTTAGGCTTTAAGGCCGTATGGATATATACCTAATGCTACAACCGTTTGGATAGCTCTTACACCCGTACTCTTGGGTGTTTTTCAATGCAGTGACTGATGCAGGTTGCTAACATCATCTCTTGGTGGTCGGTGGACGAAAAGCTAAAGAACCATCCACATTCCTATCGATTAACGCCACCTTGGGTAATATCAAGACCAGCCTTGGCTGTTTATATCATGCCCTAAATATGCCTCACACTATTTGTCTGCATTCAGAAGACGGTTATGGCGCTTGGTTAAAAAATACTGTTCCATTTTTTTAAAGTAAGTGATTGTTGCAAAAAGAAAACCGGCGGCTATGGGTAGTGCGAAGTACCAATGTTGTTTGGCGTAACCTAGCACGACTAATATTTCTTTACCAAAATAATAGGCGGGCGTAACGGTAATCGCCGCCCACACCCAGGCGCTGAGTAAATTAATGATAGCAAAGCGCTTTGCTGAATATTTGGTAATGCCAATTGACATGGGAATAACGGTACGTAGCCCATACATATAGCGTTGCATAAAAATAATGGGCCAGCCATATTTTTTCAGGAGCAAATGTGCAATAGCAAATTTGCGGCGTTGCTTATGTAGTTTTCGTTGAATGAGGCCTTTATTAAAGCGTCCGATGTAAAAGTACATTTGGTCGCCGGTAAAGCCGCCCAGACCTGCGATAAAAATGGTCATGGCGTAATTTAAATCTCCCGTGTGTGCGAGGATTCCGCCCATGATAAGACCCATTTCGCCTTCGAGTATGCTCCACAGAAATAAGATGATGTAGCCGTATTCTTTAAGTAAATTGATCAGTAATTCTTCCATCAGAGTTTAGTATTGTTATAATTTCTGCATTAAAAATAACCGTGATCAAATGCTTGCACGGTAGGACTGATTAGGGGCGAGCCCTTGCCGTAGTATATCCTTAGGTAAGCTGTTGATGCATAAATTGTAGCGATTATGGTAGAAATAGGCTAAATTTTGCGCCACCCAAGGGGCATTGATTGCTCAGTTTTATGAAACCTTTTTTACCGCCATTAATGTGCATTTTTGCAATCGTGGCAACGAAAAATAAACCTAAGCCTGTGCTGCCAGTATTTAAGTTAATCGACGTATTGTCGACAGCGTCAGCGTGTAAAAAATGCTTGGGATAGCCTGCGCCGTCATCTTCTACACTAAAATTAACATAACCGTCATCCGTTACGCTCGCTGATAGTAATACTTGTGTGCGAGCATAGTGTTGTGAATTATTGACGACCGTGCAAATGGCGTTACTGATGAGGCTGCTATCACAATAGCACAGTAAATCATCGGGACAGGCGAGCGTTAATGTTAAGCCGTTAATGGCAAATAAGGACGCTTGTTGTGCGACGACCTCGTTTAAGATGTCAATAGCCAGATACTCGTCAACACTGGGTGAGAACTGTGCTTCATCAATTTTATACAGAATCAGCAGTTGCATGAGGTTGTTATTCATGCGATTGGCTTCAAATTCTAATTGTTTTAGCTCTTTATTATCGTTTGTCGTATTGTTCTTTGTAAATTGTTGAATCATCTCGTTAATGATACTGAGTGAGTTTTTCATTTCATGCACTGAAAAAGCCAAAATCGCTGGAAAATTGAGTGTTGCTGAAGGATTCATAGGGTATTGTTATTATAGGATTGTTTGGGTGCTGATGAGTTTAGCCAATTCCATTTTAATGGTACCGGTTTTATCTTGAGAAATGCCCAGTGTTGCTGCTTTTGTGAGATAGGTATTTATTTTTGATAGCTTATCATTAGTGATGCCCGATGCTTTTATGTCACGCATCAAGATTTTTGCCAGATTCATAATGATGATTTTATTGTTGGGCATTTTAATATAAGCCGCTTCTAATAACTCAAATGCTGCACTGATGTTACCTTGCTTAAACAAATTAACGCCTTGATTGTTAATCTTAATGAGTTCCTCCTTAGTGCGCTTAAAGACATCTTCTGCGAAGGATTGATTCGTATTCGCCTTTTTATAGCGTCGCAGCACTTCATTAATAAAATTTTCGTCATCAACATAATTACCGATCAAGTCTTCAATAAGCTTATCGCCAGCGTCTATATTGCCGTATAAAAGATGAATTTCTGCAATGTCTAGTAATAAATCCTTAGGCATGTCGTGGTTTTTTTCAATAATCTGCTGAATTTTAGCGTAGGCCTGATCCGCTAATTCTTTATTGTTCTGTTTAAGGTGTATACCGATTTCTAAATGGGCGGCGCGTAATTCTGCCTCAGGGTGTCGAGAAAACTCCTCACGCATAGTTTTGATTAATTTAAGCGCCTCTTTGGTGTCATTCGTGTCCTTGGCTTTGGCGTAGACTTTTGCTAAGCCGGAAAAATCCCGACAGGATTTGTGTACGGAAAATTTACCCAGCTTAATTGCCGCTTTAAAAGCTTTTTTAGCTGACGCATCATCACCTGCTTGCTCTGCCAGTATGGCTAATTTTTGTTGCCTTAAAATAGCCTGAGGTGACAATTCTACGGCCTGATTAAGTGTTTCTTGTGCGTCATAATTCTTTTCGGTCGCTTCGTACGCCTTGGTCAGCCAGTCATAGGTTTCCATCATCATCGGCGCTTGCTGGATCACTGTTTTGAAGGTCTGAATGGCGTCGGAAAAGTTATTTTGTAAGAAGGCGATAATGCCTATGCCGAGTCTTGCCCATGCTAATTCACGCTGATCAAGCACTTCCTGATAATAATGGGTAGCGGTTCTAAAATCACCGACATTAATGGCTAATTCTGCGCCGATTTTAAGTAATTGCGTACGCATCCTTGTTTCTTGCTGATCCAGTAATTTTTCGCAGTGCGCAATGGCTAGTGGCAGATTATCTTTATAGATAGCTTGGTCTATATCGATAAAATAGGCCTTACGCAGTATTTGTTTCTCGATGCGGGTGAGTAATTGTTGTGCGTTAAACGGTTTTGTCAGGTATTCATCGGGTTTATTTTCCATCGCACTCAGTACCATGCTCTGCGTTTGTTCCGCGGTTATCATGATAAAAATGGTTGTAACCGGTAATAACTTACGGTGTTTTGCTTCTTCCAACAGTTGCTGGCCGCTTTTGCCCTGTCCTAAATTGTAATCACATAAAATAATGTCAAATTTTTGCTTTTCCATTGCAGCGAGTGCTATTTTTGCATCGGCGGCTTCAATGATGAGTTCTGCATCTGCCAAAAACAACATTTTCTTAATCGACATTCGCATGGCCGAATAATCTTCAATTAGCAGGATTTTCTGTGCTTTAAGGTTTAACATTCAATAGGATTAATGAATCTAAGTTAAGGGAATGAAAATAGCTTGACGCTTGAAAAAAAATAAACCATCCCCACAATCATAGTTGATCTTTTAAACTTAGTAGACGGGGAAGTGTAAAAATATGACTGTTGACGTAAAAAAAGAAACCTTAGGTTTTCAAACTGAAGTTAAACATTTACTGCATTTAATGATTCATTCTTTGTATAGTAACAAAGAAATTTTTCTGCGTGAATTAATCTCTAACGCATCTGATGCAGCAGATAAATTGCGTTTTGAAGCATTAGCGAATGATTCGCTGTATGACGGTGACAGTGCGTTAAAAATCCGTCTTGAATTTAATAAAGAAAATCGTACCATTTCCGTGATTGATAATGGTATTGGTATGACGCGTGATGAAGTGCGTGAACACATTGGTACGATTGCCAAATCTGGCACGAAGCAGTTTTTTGAACGCTTAACGGGCGATCAAGCAAAAGACAGTGAATTAATCGGTCAGTTTGGGGTTGGCTTTTACTCGGCGTTTATTATTGCCGATAAAGTCACCTTGGTTACGCGTAAAGCGGGTACGGCTGCTAACGAAGGTGTGCGTTGGGAATCTGCCGGTGATGGCGATTACACGCTGGAAACCGTTGAAAAAGCCAGTCGTGGTACTGAAATTATTTTACACCTGAAAGAGGGTGAAGAAGAATTTTTAGACACTTACCGTTTGCGCTCGATTGTTAAGAAATTTTCCGATCATATTTCTTTACCGATTGTAATGGATAAAGAAGTCTATCCAGAGATGGATGAAGATGAAGATGAAAACGCAGAGGAAGGCGCGGAAAAGGCGTCTAAACCAGAAGCGGTTATCGAAGAAGAAACCATTAACAGTGCGTCGGCTTTATGGACAAAATCTAAAGACGAGATTTCTGATGAAGCCTATACGGAATTCTACAAACACGTATCGCACGATTACCAAGATCCTTTAGCGCATGTACACAGCCGTGTTGAGGGAACTAACGAATACAGCTTGTTGTTATATGTGCCAGCGCGTGCGCCTTTCGATATGTGGGATCGTGATGCTAAACACGGCGTAAAATTGTATGTGCGTAAAGTATTTATCACTGATGATGCTGAACAATTGATGCCACGTTATTTGCGTTTTATTCGCGGTGTCATTGATGCAGATGTGTTACCGTTGAACGTATCGAGAGAATTGTTGCAGGAAAGTAAACAAATCAGTGCGATTAAAACTGGCGCGGTTAAAAAAGTGTTGGGTTTACTGGAGAATCTGGCTAAAAACGATGCTGAAAAATACGCTACTTTTTGGTCGCAATTCGGCACGGTTATAAAAGAAGGGCCGATTG
>JAPLRW010000156.1 GCA_026398935.1 Methylococcales bacterium | reverse complement strand
ATCGCCGCCAGGCTCATTCCAAGACATACTTATGCTCCATCGTGGATAACTTCAAAATGATATACGGATACCCAGATACGCTTTCATCCACCAAGTGCTTGCATGTTAGCCTGTGAAGATACAGACTTATCCGCACAATGCGTTGTGTCGCAGCTATAAAAGATAAAAACTTTCCGGATATTGCTAATTCACACAGTATTACTTTTTCAAGCCATTACACTCAAACACTTTTTATCGCTGAAGAATACGTAACTGCTTCAGCCGACAAAATACTGTGTACAATCTATTCTATCGTAAATAATTCAATTCAGTCATTTAGCGGAAAATTATCCTACACAATGGCGCACAATATCCCTTAAGCCAGACAATATCAACGCCTTAACGCCGCACTTTCCCACTAATAGCTTATTGAATATCAAATACTTCTACTGTTTTTAATAGCCCTAAATATTTTTTATCCATTTCAACACGCATATCCCATCCACCGGCGTCATTAAAGTGCTCATCCAGAATGTAAGCGACATCAAATAATTTGGCGCGAATTGCCGCTTGCTCAGCCGTTAAGAAAAACCCTATCTTAACTTTGCTATCAATAAACAATTCAGCTAAAGCGGATTGTAACAGCTCAATGCCTGCACCAGTTTCCGCGGAAATCCATACGCGCACAGGTACACCCTGATCATTACGATCCAGGCGAGGCTGCATATCGGGTAATAAATCAATTTTATTATACACTTGCAGCTGCGGCACTTTATCTGCGCCAATATCTTGCAACACTTTATTGACCTGAAATATCGTATCGTCACGGTCTTCGGCATTAGCATCAATCACATGCAATAATAAATCCGCCTCACTGGCCTCTTGCAACGTTGATTTAAATGCGGCAATTAATTCATGCGGTAAATGCCGAATAAAGCCAACCGTATCAGCCAGCACCAATTCAGGCCCATCGGGTAATTGACACTGCCGCAAGGTAGGATCGAGGGTTGCGAACAATTGATCGGCAACGTAAATATCAGCGCCCGTTAAACTATTAAATAACGTTGATTTACCCGCATTAGTGTAGCCTACCAGCGAAACAGAGGCTATCTCGGCTTTTTTGCGCTTACTTCGCCCTTGATGCCGTTGCGACTCAACTTTGTCGAGTTTTCGTTGAATTTGTTGAATACGCACGGCCAATAAGCGGCGATCAGTTTCTAACTGTGTTTCTCCTGGCCCACGCAAACCGATACCACCTTTTTGGCGTTCTAAATGTGTCCAGCCTCTCACCAGTCGTGTTGATAAGTGCTTTAATTGCGCAAGTTCTACTTGCAGTTTACCTTCGAAGCTTTGCGCCCGCTGCGCAAATATATCTAAAATAAGGCCATTACGATCAACCACACGTACGCTCAACTCTTTTTCAAGATTGCGTTCCTGACTAGGGGTGAGTGAGTGGTTAAATAAAACAATATCCGCCTCATGCTCCAAAATAAGCTGACGCAGCTCGTCAACTTTACCGGAACCGATAAAATATTTCGCATCAGGTTTTGGACGACTAGCCGTCAAGACAAAAACAGGATCCGCACCCGCTGATTTTGCTAACTCTTGTAATTCAGCAAGGTCTTCTTGAATTATGCGCATTGACTTTAAAGTCATATGCACAAGAATCGCACGCTCACCAGTACCCGCTGGACGGTCAAACAAATTAGCAGTCATTAGGTAGGCTATTAATGCTGTTCTTCTTCAACAATCGCAGAGGCTTCATTATCGGGGATCATACGAACAACTCTCCCCGGTACAATGGTTGAAATAGCATGTTTATACACCATTTGGCTGATGGTATTTTTTAGCATCACCACGTATTGATCAAACGAATCAATACGTCCTTGCAATTTAATCCCATTAACCAAAAAAATTGACACTGGGGTATGATCTTTTCTAAGGGCATTCAAAAAAGTATCCTGTAAATTTTGACTTTTTGACATCCTAGTTCTCCATATTATTGTTTATGCTTAAGTACAATGCTTGCAACCGAAAAAGCCCACGTGCTATTTTAGCGCTAAAATAACCGTTTAATATTCACTGGTATTTTAGCTTAGTATACCCTTCTTTAATCCATTAAGTCACGTAAGCACGGCAATAACTCACCGCTTAGGTCTTTATTGCGTTACCCTGTATCGTTCATTGCATACTCTTCAGCAATTGATTACTATCTCAGCGTAATGCTGAAAAAAGCATTAATTTAAAGAGTACTTTAAAAACACCTGATTTATCATTTATCGACGATAAACACACATTGACCACCAAGGAAGAACTAACATGACAGATATGACTATTGGCGATTCAGTACCAAACTTTGAAGCATTGTCTACTGGCGGAGAAACCTTTAGATTATCGGACTATCGTGATCAACATTTAGTGGTGTTTTTTTATCCAAAAGACAATACCCCCGGATGCACTTTAGAAAGCCAAGATTTTCGTGATTATTACGCGCAATTTAAGGCATTAAACTGTGCAATTGTTGGCATTTCCCGTGACAGCATCCGCAGCCATGAAGGATTTAAATCCAAACAAGTGCTCCCTTTTGAGTTAATTGCCGATACCGAAGAAGCCGTGTGCCAATTATTTAACGTGATTAAACTCAAAAACTTATACGGCAAACAAGTACGCGGCATAGAACGCAGTACTTTTTTGATTAACCGCCAAGGTTTATTGGTAAAGGAATGGCGCAAAGTAAAAGTAAAAGGTCATGTTGCAGAGGTATTGCAGACCTTAAGTACACCCACTTAACACCGTCTGTAGCGACGATAAACAAACACCATCGTCACCGCTAACAATAGCCAGCCCGTTACTAATGGCCCAATCACCCCATCATAAGCACTGACCAGATAAGCATAAGGACTCGTAAAATCGGTATTAAAAAAACTTTTATTCAACTTTATCTGCCACACCCAACTGGCATGACAGCCAATACAGTATCCCAAACTCTGGCTTACCTGGGTTCTCAGTAACGCTAAACAAATGCCTACCATAAATAAAGCAAAAAATGCCGACAAAATATCGGGATTTAATACATTAACAAAGGCTTCACCCAATAAGGTAAGGCCGCTAAACAATGTCAGTTCCTGCGTAGGTATCAGTGTTTTACTGTCTAAGAAATGCAAAATGGCATAATAAAAAGCACTGATGAAAATCGCGGCCGTTATCGGCAATACTTTACCTAATCCCCGTAATAAAATACCGCGAAACAGCGATTCTTCAAAAAAGCCAATCAATAACGCCAGCAATAATTCAATCACCAGCTTCTTACCGATCCACAGTCCCGTCCAAGGCTGTGACTCATCAATAACATTAACACCCAGTAGCGTCAGCAAAATAAACACAGGTATCAAGGTCACAAACCCCAAACCGAATCCTTTGAACAATTGTTTCAAAAAAAGCGCTCTAGGGGCAAATCCGACATCCGCTTTACTAAACCTCAATACCATCATGATCGGAAAAATACTTAACACCAAAAAAAGCTGCGTCGCTTTTATAAATATTTTTCTAAATGGAATATCACTCGACACTCCCTGAACAATGCCGTAAGCAAGAATACACGCTAAAAAAGTCGCGCACAGCAATACCAATAATGGCACGAAGGCATACAAATAGCGTCTCATTGTGCAAAATCCCCCCACAACATTTGCACAGCAGACAAAGCGGCCAATGAAGCCGTTTCGGTTCTTAAAATACGTTGCCCTAATCGTACCGGAATAAAGCCCGCCGCTTTGGCAATTCCCCGCTCCTGCTCGGCAAACCCCCCTTCAGGCCCCGTCAGCAAAGTAACCTGCATCGCTTCGGGCTTTAGAGTAGCGAGAGACGTTTCAGCATACGGATCAAGAAATACCTTCAAGCCCTGCTGAGCCCCTACCCACTCTTGCAACAGCGCTACATCAGATAAAAGCGGCAACTGTGTTCGGCCACTTTGCTCGGCCGCATGTTGTACTATTTTTTGCCAATGCAATAAGCGCTGCGGTCTTTTTTCGCCTTTGAATTGCACCACACAGCGCTCGGTTAATAACGGTGTTATCGAGTACACCCCGAGTTCTACCGCTTTTTGCACCGACAAATCCATACGATCGCCCCGTGAAATACCCAAACCCAAGGTGATTTGTAACGGCGACTCAACACTTCGATTCGACCATTGTCCAATCGTGATCATCACCGATTTTCGACTTACTTCTGCGACAGTACAGTAATACTCCCCCCCTTCGCCGTTAAACAAAATAAGCTCTGCGGCATTTTTTAAGCGTAAAACGGTGCGCACATAATGCCCATTTTCATCATCCAGCTCAATGCATTTGCCTGTCACAAGGGAGATGGGTGTATATAATCTGGAAACGCGCATGTTAATCCTTAACCGCTAGCTGCAAACCTTGCCATGCCACCTCGGCAACCAGCATTAGCTCTGCCTCGGTAATAATATAAGGTGGCATAAAATAAATAACATTACCTAAAGGACGCAATAACACCCCTTTCGACAACGCATAGTGATAAACCTTAAGACCACGTCGCTCTTGCCAAGGGTAAGGCTCACGGGTACGTTTATTTTTAACCAGTTCAATCGCGACAATCATCCCCGTTTGCCGAACTTCGGCTACGTTGGGATGCGCTTTAAAACGCTCCGTCGCTTGTGCCATTATTGCCGCAAGCTGCTTATTCTGCGCAATAATCGGCTGTTGCTGAAAAATGTTTAATGTAGCAAGTGCCGCGCGACACGCGAGCGCATTCCCCGTGTAACTGTGTGAATGTAAAAATGCCGTCAAACGCTGATAGTCATCATAAAAAGCCTGATAGACCTGTTCTGTGGTTAATACCGCCGATAAAGGCAGATAGCCACCGGTTAAGCCTTTAGATAAACACATAAAATCAGGACTGATGCTGGCCTGCTCGCAGGCAAACAGCGTACCTGTTCGCCCAAAGCCGACGGCAATTTCATCCGCAATTAAATGTACGTGATATTTATCACACGCTGCACGTAACAAGCTTAAATACACAGGATCATACATGCGCATATTACCGGCACACTGCACCAACGGTTCAATAATAACCGCACAGACCGATTCCGCATGACGCTGTAAAGCCTGCTCCATCAACTCAAAACGGCGCATCGAATACTCCGCACACGTCTCTCCCGGTTCCCGCACGTAACAATCCGGCCCAGGTACAGTAATCACCTCCATGAGCAACGGCGCATAAGTCTCCTTATACAAGGCAACATTCCCCACCGCTAGCGCCCCTAACGTTTCTCCGTGATAACTGTTTTCCAGGGTGATAAATTTGGTTTTTTGTGACTGACCTTGGTTACGCCAATAATGAAAACTCATTTTGAGCGCCACTTCCACCGCCGCCGAGCCATTATCCGCATAAAAACAACGCACTAAACCAGCCGGCGCTACATCCACCAACTTTTCCGCTAACTCAACCGCCGACTGATGCGTGAAGCCCGCAAAAATAACATGTTCCAAGCTATCAAGCTGTGCTTTTAGCGCCGCATTAATCGCAGGATTGGCATGACCAAAGAGATTAACCCACCACGAACTGATCGCATCCAGATAACGATTGCCATCGAAATCTTCCAACCAAACGCCCTGCCCACTTTTAATGGGAATGAGTGGAAAACTTTCGTGATCTTTCATTTGGGTGCAGGGATGCCACAAAACAGCAAGGTCACGCTTAGCAAGGGATTGGTTGGATGACATAGATATATTTGGAAAGAAAGAGTGCGTTCGTAAGCTAACCCCGTGTAATTATTGCGCCATCGTTGACAGCCCCATTATCACCACCATAGCGCGCTTACCTCACGCAAAAAAAATTTGCCGCAAACAGATTGTGTATTATTGCTATTCTTTAAAGTAATATTAATCTGCAAGGCAAGGGATACAAGCTCGGCTTTAATAAGCCGTATTTCAATTACGTTCTATCAGACGGACGTGTTTCATTATCGCCGTAACCACCCAACAATATCTTTATGAAACCCTACCGCCCAAGCGTTCCATCCATGATCGCCCCCATCAAATACAATCCGTTCAACAGAGACACCCGCATCAAATAACTTCTCCGCATAAACCATTCTATTCGCCATCGGCAATAGATCATCAAAAGTACTGGCTACAATCAATGTGGGACAATGCCCAGCAGGAATAATCACATTAGCATCGGTAAAAACTATCGTTTGTTCATCTAAGGTTACTTGATCTGCATTAGCGCCATTAAGAATGACCAATCCAGCAATATCCCGCCGCTGCAATGCAATGCGTGAGGCCATCATTCCTCCCGATGAGCCACCCAACAAAAAAATTTTATCAATCCTCTTTTCTATCGTAACAGACTGATTATAGTAGGGAACAAGCTTATCAATAATGTCATTGATAAAATCAACATCTGGATTTAATTGCGTTTCAGACTCCCATCTGGGGTAAAAATACCCATCCACCACATAATTCGTTCGGGCATTTGGTAATACAATACCAAAACCGCTTGATATTGCCATGCCTACAAACGCAGCAGTGTAAGCGCCTGTTAACCAACCATCGGCTAACTCTCCACTACCATGAAGCATGATGACTAATCGCCCATTAAAGCATGATGACTAATCGCCCATTAAAATTGGATGGTATTTGTGCTAAAAATGATCGATCACCATAAATATTTTCATATTGGCTAAACTGAACGGTGTCAGCGTGAGCCGCGCTAAAGAACATTAAGAGACTGATTAAAAATAATTTTTTTATCACCTAAATCCTATCCTCCCTAAAAACCAGACCACTCACCCTGCTTTTTATATTCAAATGTCATTCTTATTACTACCCTTCAAACTGATCTAAAAACCGTTGTCGAGCCTCTTTAGCATAGTGAAACGTTTCAAATAGCTGTTGACTATCACCCGTTGCGAGACATTGTTGAATGTTATCTAACTCGGCTTTCATTTGCTCGATTAAGGGAATTAACTGTTGTTTATTAGCCATACAGATGTCTAGCCACATAATCGGATCACTGGAGGCAATACGCGTAAAATCCTTAAAACCACCTGCGGCATATTTAAAAATATCCACCTGCTCATCTTTTCGCCCCAGTAAATTAACCAAGGTAAACGCCAAGATGTGCGGTAAATGACTGGTTGCCGCCAATATAGCATCATGCTGCTCGGCATTCATTAACGCAACAATTGCACCCATGCCTTCCCAAAACTGTTGAATTCGCTGCAAAGCGCTTGGGTTAGTTGTTGCCAGTGGCGTGATAATAACGCATTTATGTTGAAATAAATCCACTCTTGCTGCACTGACACCACTTTGTTCTGCACCTGCAATGGGATGCGCAAGTACAAAATTCTCCGGCACACATCCAAATACAGTAATGCAGGCATCAACGACACTGCCCTTGGTGCTGCCTGCGTCCGTATAAAGTGTTTGCGTCGACCAATGCGGCTTGAGTGACTGCAATACGGCAGCATAAGCCCCAACAGGCGTAGCAATAACCACACAATCCGCATCCGCCACAGCAACAGCAATGTCCAAAGTATAATCATCGATCACACCCGTTACTTTAGCTAAGGCTAAATTAGTGGCATCTTCTGCACGACCAAAACCAATAATGTGTACTGTAGGTTGTTGCGCCCTTGCCGCTCGGGCAATTGAGCCACCCATTAAGCCCACGCCAATGACACACAGTTTTTTAAACATCACTCAGCACAGCCGTCAACGCAGCAATGAAAACCTGATTCTCAGCAGCCGTGCCAATGCTAATGCGCAAATGATTGGGTAATTCGTAATTTGCAACAGGTCGTACAATGACACCTTTCGCGAGTAAAGCCGTGTAAATCGGTTGTGCGGAACGCTTTAAATCCACAGTTACAAAATTACCTGCCGACGGTATCCACTCCAAATCTAACGTTTTAAATGCAGCCGTTAATTGCTGCATACCGTGTTGATTTAAGTCGATGGTTTTTTGTAAATAATCAACATCAGCTAAAGCCGCTTCAGCAGCCGCCAAAGCCAACGAATTGTTATTAAACGGTTGGCGTACACGGTTTAATAAATCCGCCATGTCCGAACTTGATAAGCCATAGCCGATACGCAACCCCGCCAAGCCATACGCTTTGGAAAAAGTGCGCGTAATTAACAGATTAGGGCACGCATCCAACCAAGCAACTGAATCACATTGTCCTTCTGCACTAACAAATTCATAGTAGGCTTCATCTAATACACACACAACGTGTACGGGCAACGCTTTAATAAACGCCTCTAATGCATCCTGTGCCAACAACGTACCGGTGGGATTATTAGGGTTAGCAATAAATACCAGCCGCGTCTCTGGCGTAACGCTCTTTAACATGGCGTCCAGATCATGCCCGTAATTTAAAGCCGGCACAACAATGGCTTTTGCTCCAATAGCTTGCGTCACAATGGGGTACACGGCAAAGGCGTGCTGTGCAAAAACCACCGACAAGTCCGGTGTTAAAAAAGTGCGCGCCACCAATTCCAATAACTCATTCGAGCCATTACCCAACGTAATTTGACTTGGTGAAAGATGGTATTTTTCGGCTAAAGCGTGTTTTAATTTAAAACCACTGCCATCGGGATAGCGAGTGAGCTCAGACACACTGTCTTGTATAGCGCGTAACGCTGTCGGTGCTGGCCCCAAGGGATTTTCATTAGAGGCTAATTTAACAATGCCCGTTAAACCCAGCTCGCGCTCCAATTCTTCGACAGGTTTCCCTGGAATATAAGGCGATGAATGTTGCACACCAGTAATTGCTAAATTAAACAACGCAGAAGGTTTATTCATGAGTAAAAGTAGATTAAAAAAGCTCAAAAGCTAGCTACGATACACCATTACGCCTGTCTCGTAAATAATAGCGTCTATGAAAATCAGGCTATTAAAGCGCTAAAACAGCCGTTTTTGCAGTGAAATAGAGACACTCAACCCAAATCCAGTCATCGCGTATCCCTTTAGTTTGCGTAAAAAATAACACAAAAGCCCAGAACCAAGTAAAATGACAGGGAATGTTCTTGACGAACACAGGTAAAACCTTTAGTTTAACTAACTTTTTTTCGACACCACCAGAATAATTTTGGAGGTTTAAAAAAAACGCTTATGATCGGTTTACATTGACTAGCTATACAACAGTGAGGAAGTAGCGTGGAACTCAGCGGCGCAGAGATTGTTATTCAAAGCCTTAAAGACGAAGGCGTAGAATTTTTATTTGGCTACCCCGGTGGAGCGGTGTTGCATCTGTATGATGCCATTTTTCAACAGGATACCATTAAACATATTTTAGTTCGACACGAGCAAGGCGCAACACATGCAGCCGATGCTTATGCGCGCGCCACTGGTAAGCCCGGCGTAGTGCTCGTCACGTCAGGCCCCGGTGCTACTAATGCCGTTACCGGCATTGCGACAGCCTATATGGATTCCATTCCCATGGTTATTCTCTCAGGACAAGTATCCCTACCTGTCATTGGCAGCGATGCCTTTCAAGAAGTCGATATGATCGGTATTACGCGCCCCTGCGTAAAACATAACTTCTTGGTTCGGGATGTGACACAACTCGCTGAAACCATTAAAAAAGCATTTTATATTGCCACCACTGGGCGTCCAGGCCCCGTTGTCGTTGATATTCCTAAAGACATTACCAGTCCAGCGATTAAAGTACCTTACCATTATCCAAAAAGTATCAGCATGCGCTCCTATAATCCGGTCGTGGAAAGTCAACCGGATCAAATACGGCAAGCGATAGACCTATTATTAAGCGCGCAACGTCCAGTCATTTATGCGGGCGGCGGCGTTATTTTGGGCAATGCCAGTAAAGAACTGACTGAATTTACTCAGTTACTGGGCTTTCCTATTACTAACACGCTGATGGGTTTGGGCGGCTACCCCGCTACTCACTCGCAATCCATTGGTATGCTAGGAATGCACGGCACCTATGAAGCAAATATGGCGATGCATGAAAGTGACGTCATTATTGCCATAGGTGCGCGTTTCGATGATCGCGTAACCGGTAAATTGGCAGAATTTTGCCCTTATGCAAAAATTATCCATATCGACATTGATCCTGCCTCTATCTCAAAAACGGTTAAGGTACACATCCCTATTGTCGGTGAAGTACAGCAGGTGCTTGAGCACATGATTGCACTCCTGAAAGCGTCTAAAATAAAAAATAACGCACAGGCGATGGAGGCATGGTGGGATCAAGTCAACGCTTGGCGAGCGGTTAAATGTTTAGAGTATGATCGTGACAGTCTGCTGATAAAACCACAATACGCTATCGAGCAATTGTACGCAGTTACACAAGGTGACGCATATGTGACCTCAGATGTGGGTCAGCATCAAATGTGGGCGGCGCAATACTACCATTTTGACAAACCCCGGCGCTGGATTAACTCAGGCGCATTGGGCACGATGGGTTTTGGCATACCGGCTGCCATTGGTGTTAAATTAGCCTTCCCTGATGCTGATGTTGCCTGCGTCACTGGCGAAGCCAGCATCCAAATGTGTATTCAGGAATTATCCACCGCCTTACAGTATAAAACACCGATTAAAATCATTAACCTAAATAATCGTTACATGGGCATGGTTCGACAATGGCAGGAATTTACCTACGAAAGTCGCTATTCGCATTCATATATGGAAACGATTCCAGACTTTGTAAAACTGGCAGAAGCGTATGGACATGTTGGTATTCGCATTGATAAACCCGAAGAAGTTCGTCCTGCACTCGAAAGAGCGTTTGCACTCAAAGATCGCACGGTATTTTTAGACATCATGACCGATCGAACTGAAAATGTATTCCCAATGATTGAGGCAGGTAAAGGCCATCATGATATGAAATTACGGATAGCACCGGGCACACCGATTGACAGAGAGCTTGCATAATGAGACACATTATTTCTATTTTGATTGAAAATGAATCCGGTGCATTATCCAGAGTTTCCGGCTTATTTTCTGCGCGTGGCTACAATATTCAATCATTAACCGTTGCACCGACCGAAGACCCTAGCCTGTCCAGAATGACCATTGTGACGTGTGGCAGCGAAGAGGTTATTGAGCAAATAACTAAACAGCTTAATAAATTAATCGATGTGGTTAAATTAATTGATTTAGCCGAAGCCCCCCACATCGAACGTGAATTAATGCTGGTTAAAGTCACTGCCACCGAAAACACCCGCGAAGAAATCAAACGCATGGTGGATATTTTTCGCGGTAAAATTATCGACGTCACACCCGCCACCTATGTTATAGAAATGACGGGATCAACCGATAAACTGGACGCATTTGTGATTGCGTTGGATAAGACGCATATTATTGAAGTGGTTAGATCAGGATCAATCGGAATATCAAGAGGGGAAAAAGACTTGCGACTGTAAAGACGAATTCATTCGGCTTTACGCGCTAAAGTTTACGGGTACTGTACCCTCAAGGGCGCTTACTCATTTTGTTACACTTATTTAAAAACGAAAACACAGGAAAACACATGCAAGTTTATTACGATAAAGACGCTGACCTTTCAATCATCAAAGCTAAAAAAGTAGCTATCATCGGTTACGGCTCACAAGGCCATGCCCACGCGCTTAATCTAAAAGAATCCGGTGTTTCAGTTGTCGTGGGTTTACGCGCAGGATCACCGTCAGTGGCCAAAGCTGAAGCGCATGGATTAACTGTACAAAACGTTGCACAAGCGGTTGCAGGCGCAGACATAGTCATGCTTTTAACGCCTGATGAATTCCAATCGAACTTGTATAAAGACGAAATTGAGCCAATCATCAAACAAGGTGCAACATTAGCATTTGCCCATGGCTTTGCAATTTTATTCAACCAAGTCGTGCCGCGCGCCGATTTAGATGTGATCATGATCGCGCCAAAAGCCCCAGGACACACCGTTCGTTCCGAATTTGTACGCGGCGGCGGCGTTCCTGACTTAATCGCAGTTCATCAAGATGCTTCAGGTACAGCAAAAGCGACTTGCTTGTCTTACGCATCAGCTATCGGTGGCGGCCGTTCAGGCATTATCGAAACCACGTTCCGCGATGAATGCGAAACCGACTTATTCGGCGAACAAGCGGTTTTATGCGGCGGTGCGGTTGAGCTCGTAAAAATGGGTTTTGAAACCTTGGTTGAAGCGGGCTACGAGCCTGAAATGGCCTACTTTGAATGCTTGCACGAATTAAAGTTGATTGTTGATTTAATGTTTGAAGGCGGAATCGCCAACATGAACTACTCAATCTCCAACAATGCAGAATATGGCGAATACGTCACCGGCCCTAAAGTCATTAACGAAGAAAGCCGTTGGGCGATGCGTGAAGCGTTAAAAAATATTCGAAACGGTGAATATGCAAAAAGATTCATCATGGAAGGTGCTACTAACTACCCTGAAATGACCGCTAGAAGACGCTTAAATGCTGAACATCCGATTGAAGTAGTTGGCGCTAAACTGCGTAGCATGATGCCTTGGATCAAAGCCAATCAAATTGTTGATCAAACTAAAAACTAAGTTTTTGACGGCGATTGATTGAAAAAAGCCCAGTTTATCTGGGCTTTTTTTTGAGCGCCGAAGCACTATACAAATTACTTACCCGAAAAGCACTACGCAAAAAAAAGGAGGCATAAAGCCTCCTTTTCTATGTTACATATACTACGTATTATGCATCTGATGCTGCTAACTTTTGCTCATTAGCTGCTGCATACACTAATAATGGCTTACTATTACCCAAGATAACCCCCTCATCAACCACAACGCTGGTTATGTTTTCGTCCGAGGGTAGTTCATACATAGTGTCCAACAAAATATTTTCCACAATCGCTCTTAAGCCACGCGCACCGGCTTTTCTTTCCATTGACTTGCGGGCAATTGCACCCAATGCATCACCTTTAAATTCAAGATCCGCACCTTCCATTTGAAACAAGTGTTTGTACTGCTTAATAAGTGCATTTTTAGGCTGCGTTAAAATCTGTACCAATGCGTGCTCATCCAATTCTTCCAAGGTTGCCACCACCGGTAAACGACCAACAAACTCAGGAATAAGACCGTATTTAATCAAATCTTCTGCTTCAACTTCCGCAAACAACTGACCGACATTTTTAGTATCATCTTTGGTTTTCACTTCTGCCGAAAAGCCAATACCACCCTTTTCAGAGCGAGCTTTAATTACTTTATCTAAACCAGCAAAAGCGCCACCGACAATAAATAGAATATTAGTCGTATTAACTTGTACAAACTCTTGCTGAGGATTTTTACGTCCCCCTTGTGGTGGTACCGATGCAATCGTACCTTCGATAAGCTTTAGCAATGCTTGTTGTACGCCCTCACCAGAAACATCACGCGTAATGGACGTATTTTCCGATTTTCTGGAAATCTTATCAATTTCGTCAATATAAATAATGGCAGACTCTGCTTTTTCCACATCATAATCACATTTCTGCAACACTTTATGAATAATGTTTTCAACATCCTCACCGACATAACCCGCCTCAGTTAAGGTAGTCGCATCGGCAATAGCAAAAGGAACATCTAAGAGTCGCGCCAACGTTTCGGCCAACAACGTCTTTCCTGAACCAGTAGGCCCAATCAGTAAAATATTGCTTTTGGTTAGTTCAATATCATTCTTTGTGGATTGACTGCGCAAACGTTTGTAATGATTGTACACGGCAACCGCTAAGATTTTTTTAGCGCCATCCTGACCAATCACATATTCATCTAATACGGCCTTAATTTCTTTCGGCTTAGGTAGCTTTGTGTTGTCAACCAAAACATCATCTTGTAACTCTTCCTTAATGATGTCATTACACAGCTCAACACATTCATCGCACACGTAAACAGACGGCCCAGCAATTAATTTTCTAACTTCGTGCTGACTTTTCCCGCAGAATGAACAATACAATAACTTTTCTTGATTTTTGCTTTTCTTGTCATTACTCATAGATAAATCTCCCGCAAACACATTTGATGTGTACTACTACGTTACTTTGCCGCCAAAAATACCGTCAAAACTACCAACGTTTAATTGCCAACATTACGCACGGCTTGAAAGCACCGCGTCAATTAATCCATAATTAACGGAATCTTGCGCACTTAAAAAATTGTCTCGATCCGTATCTTGTTGAATTTTTTCAATCGGCTGGCCGGTATGGTAAGCCAAAACATTATTCAATTTATCTCTGATTGACAAAATTTCACGCGCATGAATATCAATGTCAGAAGCCTGACCCTGATAACCGCCCAGCGGTTGATGAATCATCATGCGAGAATGCGGCAAACAATAGCGTTTTCCTTTAGCGCCACCCGTCAAAAGCAATGCCCCCATACTGGCCGCTTGCCCGATACACATAGTACTCACATCAGGTTTAATGAACTGCATGGTGTCATAAATAGACATCCCAGCCGTTACAGAACCACCTGGCGAATTAATATACAAATGAATATCTTTATCAGGATTTTCAGATTCCAGAAACAGCAACTGAGCAACCACTAAATTAGCCATGTAATCTTCTACTTGGCCAACCAAAAAAATGACCCGTTCTTTTAACAATCTTGAATAGATGTCATAAGAACGCTCACCGCGCGCGGTCTGCTCAACCACCATCGGCACCAAACCACCGGCTGCTTGAGGCGTTATAATGCCTTTATTCATGCTGTGTAGATTATACATAAGATTCCTTAAGCGTTATTCTCTTTATGCATCGCCGCTTCAAAACTGATGGACTCATCACTGACCGTTGCTTGTGCCAATATTGAATCAACAACTTCATTCTCTAGCACCATTTGCTCAATGTCTGACAAACGCGTTTTATCTTCGTAATACCAATTAACAATTTGCGCGGCATCTTCATAACTTTCCGCTAATTCTTCAATGGTGGTACGTACCTTGGCAGGATCTAACTTTATGTCTTTTGCACGAACGATTTCAGCCAAAATCAAACCCAACGCAACTCTACGCTTAGCTTCTGATTCAAAAGATTCAACGGGTAATTGTAAATCTTCCAGCTTAAGGTTATATTTTTTAGCATTTTCTGCATAAGGTTTGAGTAAATGCCGAATTTCGTTACTCACTAACGTCGTTGGAACACCAATAGGCACTGCCTCATAAAGCGCATCCATCACCGCTACTTTTAATTTGTCCTGTAGGGCGCGTTTTAACTCACGTACCATATTGGATTTTACGTCCGCTTTAAACGCTTCAATATCACCGCTATCAATACCGTATGCTTTAACAAACTCGGCATCAATTTCAGGAAAATCGGCCGCTTCTATACTAACGACATCAACATCAAATTTGGCTAATTTACCCGCTAATTTTTCGTTACCGTAATCAGCAGGAAAGGTGATTTCGAAAGTTTTATGTGCATTTACGGCTAAGCCAAGCAGATTATCTTCAAATCCAGGCACCATTTTTTTAGAGCCGATTTCAACTTGAAAACCTTTTACAGTTCCATCCGTAAATACTTCACCATCCGCTTCGCCAATGAAATCAAGCGTAACACGATCTAAATCAGCAACGTTGCGTTCAACAGCCGACCAAGTTTTACGCTGCTCTCTCAATTTAGCCAACATTGTATCAAAATCAGCGTCTTCAACTTGTGCGACAGGACGCGAAACGCTAATGTTCGCCAATCCGTCTAACGAAATTTCAGGGTAAACTTCAAATTCAGCCGTATATTTAAAGCCAGCCGTATCGTCATTATCCGCATGAATCTTCGGATAGCCAGCAGGCTGTAATTTCTGATCGGTTATTGCTTCAGAATAAGTGGTCTGTATCAGATCACCTCTTACTTCTTCACGAACCCGATCCGAAAACATTTTCTTAACAACGTGCGCTGGTACTTTGCCTGGGCGAAAACCATCAACTTTAACGTCACGCGCGAGCGCTTTCAAACGTGCCGCTATTTTTTCCTGAACAATACCTTCTGGAACGCTAACGGTCATTTTTCTACTTAAATCTGATGTTTTTTCAACAGAAACTTGCATTCCTCTACCTCACACGTTTAAAAAAATTGGAGTTGTATTATAGATAAGATACCGATGAACCGGCTAAAAGATTTGATAAATTAGCACGGATCGCGCTAATTTTTTAAAAAAGGATACTATGGTGCGAGCGGAGAGACTCGAACTCTCACGGATAACCACTGGAACCTAAATCCAGCGCGTCTACCAATTCCGCCACGCTCGCTTAATAGTTGAATTGCGTATTATATACAAATAAATAAATTAGTCAAAAGCATCTTGAAAATAATTATCGAGAAACGTATTTTAACCAGAGAAAACACGAAGCAAATCATCATCAACCCCTCAAAATACAGTAGAATAATACAACTACTTTATACCTCATTCCACACCAGAAGCATGCCAATACCCACTTAACGATGGGCATTTGATTGAGCAACCCTAAAAACAGGATATTTTCGTGAAAAACGCCGTTTATAAGCATTTAACCAGTATAGCTTTCGTTATAACGGTTGCTGGCTGCGCCAACAACCCTGATATACCCAATGATCCGTACGCTAATCGCGAACTCCCCCCGCAACGATCAACCGCTTTACCGAGTAAAATCATCCCACCGATTACCCAATCCACTCCCGCCTTCCCCTATACGGCACCTGAAAACCTACCGCAGGATGACTTTTCAGCCAGTGGCAACTATGCCAATCGCGCTGAAGTACAAAGCTTTATTCAGCATATGGTGCAGAAACAAGGTTTTTCGGAGCGCTATTTAACAACACTCTTTTCAGAAGCAAAACAATTATCTGCGGTGATTCGCTTAGAAACGGGTGCTGACCATGCACCAGGCCCACCAAAACCTCATTTGGGTAGCTGGTCACGTTACCGGGCAAATTTTCTGACAGAAGAGCATATCAAAAATGGCGTCGATTTTTGGAATAGCAATGCCGCTGCCATTGAAAAAGCCAGTAATATGTATGGGGTAGATCCGGAATATATTGTTGGCATTATTGGTGTCGAGACTTTTTTTGGACGGAATATCGGCAAAACCTGCGTGTTTGACGCCTTAACAACGCTAGCCTTTGATACACCCAGACGCGGCAAATACTTCAAAACCGAGCTGGAAAATTTCTTATTAATGACCCGCGAAGAAGGCTATGAGCCGCGTAAATTAGTCGGCTCTTGGGCTGGCGCAATGGGGCTAGGGCAATTTATGCCCAGCAGTTTCCGAAGTCTGGCAGTTGATTTTGACAGAAACGGCAAACGGGACTTATGGCAACCGCAAGACGCCATAGGCAGCGTTGCACATTATTTTTCAAAAAATGGCTGGGAGTTCAACAGCCCAGTGACAGAGCAAGCCCCATCAGCTACAGGCGCAACAACGATTGATCTTAGCACCTATGAAGGTGATGAATACTGGCAGACGTTTCATAATTTTAAAGTCATTAAACGCTACAACAACAGTAAGAAATACGCTATGGCGGTACATCAACTGGCGCAAGCCATTAAACAGCGTCTGTAAAGAATAACTATCCCCGTTAGACCTTCAAGGTTTTTAAAACCTTGAAGGTCTACGCAACGTGAGCGGCGACTTATCTATTTAAACAATGCCGCCAACTTACATTCCAAAAGATTGATCCAACAAAGCATTATCCAGTTTACCCGCACGAAAGCTGTTGCCGGATTCAATATTCGTGACAATCACGCAGGCTGGACTAAACAACATGGCATCGATCTTAAAAAAATCATACTCAGCTGCTTTAAAAATATCAGCAAACGGCTTGCCATAATCTTTAGAGGTTGAGCTCGGCAACGCTTTTGCCAACTGTTCCGCATCACTGTCACTGCCTTTAACAAAAAGATGCACCTGCCCTGCAAATAAAATAGCGTCGTTAGTGCGCCCCATTGCTTTGACAAATTTAGGGTGCGGTGGGCAAATCGGCGCACTGCCACTGCCATCAATAATATTTTCCAGCGGAAAATGCAAGGCATGCGCTTTATGCATAGCCACTTCCAACACTCTGGACACCACTTGCACACCACCCGCCAAACTACTGGTAGGTGTTACAATAATGGTTAAATTCGCGGGATCAACCTGACAAGCCGCCGCGATTTTTTCAACAATTTCAACAGGAGGAATCGCATCATTTTCAATCACCAATACCGTTGCATCAGCACTGTCCTGATACGCTAATTCTTTATACAGCTCTTCAACTGGCTCACGTTGACCTTCTTTAATCTTGCTCGCCATAGCGCGCGCAGGCCCTGAGCCTAAGGCATAATATTTTTCATGCGATAAGCTCCAACCCGCATATTGACTGCCTAAGCATGCCAACACAGGATTACCCGTATGCACTGTAACCGATAATGGCCAATGTTCCGCATATGTAGAATGGCTAATCGTTACCGTACCCATACCGCCTAGACACACCTCAGCAATAATCCGCCCCGCTTCCAGCCCACCAGGCACAGCAATACCGGCATCAATAATGGTGCAACCATTTGACAGACGGTCGATACCGAGCCTTAACTTGTCCGCATTAGTGATAAGTTGCTGCACTAAAGGCTGAGATAATTTATTAACACTGGCTGTATATTGCATGAGAGTCAAACACCTTGAATTAGTTTATTAAGAATACTGTGCTGCTGATTTTTCAGCATTACCTTGACGTGTTGCGCACACGGATCGCTGGCAATAATACTGCAAATGGGCTGGTTTGTGGCAATTATCGCACCCGCATGGGGTAAATCCACACACCACTCCGGCCATAAAAAGTCACTCGGAATACGCACCGTACGCGCAGCGTAAACAACTTGATAGGCATGATATTCCTGATTTTTTAGAGGCGAATTCTCAACAAAATCGTAAATCCCCCTGCTATCAGTAACACACGCGCTAATGTGCTGAATCAAACAATTAGCCGCATACAATTGCATACTCGCAGACGGTCTGGCATTAATTTCTAATACATAACACTGCTCACCTGTATTGATAAAATCCATTGAATTTAAGCCTTGCAAACCAAACGCACCGACCAGCTTTAGCAACCAGATGCTTATTAATGCTTTTTGTACATTCGATACCGCTGCATCATTAATAATTCCGGAAAATATAAATGCCTGCTGCGCATCCAATACACAACTCCATTGCGTATTAAACCCGACTATCTGCACTTTTCCTTTATCGGCTACAAACAACACTGACTGCTGCGCGCCTGCCTGATATGCCTGCCAGTACAGGGACTTTAGCGGCAGATGCAGCGTATCAGCACTGTGTTGATAGCGCTTAATACCAACACCACCCTGCCCTTGCATGGGCTTAAGTAGCCAGTCGCCGACCTCATTATCAGGTGGACTAAAAATAACCGCAGGATGGGCAATCCCTAAATCAGCCAATACTGTAAAAAAATGCACTTTGTTAAGCAATGCTGCAAACACTTCCGGCGTATTACCTAACAGTATTAATCGTTCCGCCAAATAACAAAGACTTTCTGGATACGCCTCAAAACCACTGCCATAAATAACCGCCTCAAGCGCATACTGCTGAATAAGCCGCTCAACGGCGGGTACTAGATACGCCTGATCTAAACAAGGTAATTGAACAACCACTTCAGCATACCGCTGCGTATCAAGATCAGCAAAACAATCAATCACAACAGGCTTTAGCCCTATACGGCCTGCCATTTGCGCCAACAGCCGCCCAGAACTGGCAACAATAAGAATGGTATTGGAAAGGCGCATAAATCCTACTATTTATTCCTAATTTCCATTAAAACCGCCGCACTGATTTTCCATTTTTCCTTAATCTTCACAGGCAAAGCTAACGCTGTATTTTTCTGCACACGGCATGACCTTAACAGTTCACCGTTCGCCCATTTTTAATTATGGTGGTGAGAATTACAGAACACTGTATAGCGTATTTTGTAGATTTTTCTGTGACGAAAGCAAATTGTGTTGTACATCAGGTTAGGAATATTTAGTTGTCACCTCAAAAAGAGGCGGCATTTCAAGTCAGGTGTGATTTTTTGTGTATTTTTCATCATAAACAGCAGCCATCTTTTTGAATTGCAAAAAAATGGGAGAACCGTGAGGCTAATGCTAAGGGGCACGCCTATTGCGGAAGATTAGCGAAGCCACAAGCCTAAAAAATAACAACCCGCAAAAACCGCCACTTATACCCTGTGGGTACAAAAAAGAGCATCTAGCTTGAGCGTAATGTTACAGGCTTTATATTGGGCAACATATCTATATTGTGCCTTACGAGTTGAGTTATAAATGGTGGAAAAAAGCCTGCCCTTCATTAAACATCACAGTGTTTGTTCCACGTGGGCACAAAACAGCATGTGCCCACCCTACTTGGCTTCGGGCGTACAGATTGAGCGCCGTGTTAGGCGGCATCGAGCGATGAGAGAAAATTAAGGTTTGCGAGTACCCGCTGGATCGCGATTCCTTTTATCATGTTCGTTTTAGGATCACCACCAACTACTAGCGCAACGATGTTTCTGTTGAAATCCACAATTGGCGCCCCGCTGCAACCATGAAACGCCTCGTTACCTGGATGTTTCACAGGTAACTTAAAGTAGTGAATCTCGCCTTCGGAATGTGAATAAGCGAGGCCAGGATAAACAGCCATATCCGAGACTGCATCAGATCCGTGTTTCTCAGTTCGTACTTGACCAGAGAAGCCATAGATTTGGCCACTCACTGGGCTTGCAATTGACTCAGACTTAAATATGTGATGACGCTGTTTATCGAATAGGCCCCGTGGCGTTCGATACTCGTACCAAGTTTCCAGTTCGGCTGAAACCTCAGCCACACAAATATCCAAAAGGCGCAGTGTTGAGGTGCTTTTGTTAAATTCTCCGACGTAAGTAAATCTGTTAGGACGATAGTACTCAAGCTGTCCATTACCGTCTTGTTGAATGACTGCCGCCCAACCTTCCGATTCTCGTTTTACGACATGCTCGGATGCGATGATAAATCGACTGCCAGCATGGTCAAGCATAGTGCAGGAAGCAAAGCCTGCTAATGTATTTTTCTCGTCGAGCCGAACGAGGGGGATACTTGTTATCAGTATCCATTTTCGCCACTCCTGAGCTTCAGAATAGGTTAGATTCATTGTGCCGCCTAAGGTCTAAGGTAATAAAGAGTGAGATGCTTACGACGCGTCTCGCTTGACTGCCGAGTTAGGGAGCATTGCTATCCAATACCCAAAAGATTAAGTACGAAGCGAGGAAATAATGTGGTCACAAATTGGCCGCAACAGGAAATCTTGATCCTCGCGATACGAAATGGTCAAAGTCAAGGATTTTCCGCCGTTGAATACTCTCACGAGACGAACCTTGAAGTTGCCGTTATTTTTTAGCGGGGATCGTTTGTATTCGGTAACAAATGCTGTAGCTCCATTGATAACCTGTTTACTCGTTCCGTTCCAAGCAAGAATAGAAAAGCCGTTTATCTGTCCTGCCTCTGCCATTGATTCGCGCAATGCGCTATCAAGTTCACGAATATCGGACTCACCAGCAGCGCGAGCATCGTCCTGCGAAAGCCCCAAGTCTGGGTAGTAACGGACGTTCATGATTGCGGCAGTTTTACCTGCTTCATCGTAGTAGTTGCCCCCAAAATTCAAATCTGAAGAAGCATCAAATATGCCAGCGCGTTCATTGCGTGACTGCACCCATGAATCGAGAGTGATACGCTGATTGTTGCTTAGGGCTTTCCAATTTCTCGGAAGCTCAATTTGGACGTTATGGGGAAGCTTGATAGGAATAAAGTTATTGGCAGCAAGTCCTAGAGGAAGTAGAGTTATACACACAGCAACACTAAGGAGGTAACGGCCAAACCAATTGCCTACGTTTTTCATTTTTCACTACCCTTTGTTGTCCTAGGTTGTCTGGTTAAGTTTGTCGCACCATACATGGTTGACAATATACGGATGAATCCAGACCATGCCCTACCTCAATCACCGAAGCTGACGAAGACTGGCAAATCCAACTTGTACAAAAACAGAAACCACAAATCGCCTAACGTTAAGCTAACGGAATGGCCGTTTCCAGAGAAACCAAGCAAAACCACGAAAGCTAAATTAATTTAAAAACTTTAAAATAGCCACGATACGGCCAGTCCCTGTTGAGCGAAATGTTAGGCTTTAATCGGCAACAGAATAATAGATTGAGTTACATATGGTGGGCAAAAAACCACCAACCTTGCCTGTCTAATCATTTTAACAATGGCTGCGAAGGAGTACGTTTGGCATCGATTCTGGAGGTGGCTCAGTAAAGCTCCATTGTGAACGCTCAGTTTCGACATGCTGCACCACATTGTCATTTTTATCGTAGTACCCCAAGGCAGTCACGGCAGTTGTATGATCGTGGCAATTGAGTGCCAAAGAAAACTTTGCACTAATAAAGCGAGCACCGTTTGGTGCTTTCTGAAGCACAATGTACTTTTGTTTTACCCATAGACGAATGAGTCCGAACTCATCTGTCCAAATTGATCTACTATCTACGTAATCAGTTCTGCTGCCATCTGGTATACCCCCAACTCGAATCCAATTTGCAGAAGGCTGGAGATCATAGGGACTCTCCTGTATATCAAGCTTCGTTCTCATGGAAGATATAGAATCATAGCATTGCTCCTGTGTACCTTCCATTATTGAAAATAACATTGATCCGTTTTTCGTTGGTAACTCAATCATCGCGACACGTTGGCCGCTTTCTTTGATGCTGGTTGCGGGCTGAACGATTCTAGCTTTTGCTCCGTATTTCTTTACCAACTTAACCAAAGCCTTATCAGTTGTTTTAACATTCGCCACAATTTCACAAGGCTTCTCGCTTAATGGATTCATAATGAATACTTCGGCTTGTGCCAATGTTGGTGTAACGCCAGTGACGATTAAGATAAGAACAAAATTTGAAGCGATTTTCCACACCCTTAGTTCTCCTAAATTGGCGTTATAGTGAAGCCTAACTATAAGTAGACCCCAATAAAGAACTTAATCTTTTATAAGGGCTGGTGGAAAATCCCACTTTAAGAAGTGTAATTCACATAAAATCAATAAACAATCTATTTTTAGCACACCTTCTTTTTTGCTAACGTCAATGCCAAACACACCTAGCCAATCCCAATCCTCCAAAATTGCTCGATCAAGTGGCGGCGAAATGTCGGGTTAAGCATTACAGTATTCGGAGTCCGTCGTTGTCTGCCCTTTGCTTGGGGTTGGGCGCACACATAGGTGCGCCCCTACGAAATGTCCCGCCTAATGTAGATAAGCAGTATTTGATACCCATTTATTTTAACGCGTTACCCTTTATCCCTTCGAATGCCACACTGTTCAGCACAGCTACACACTCAAATGCGCCAAGCCCAATGCGCTAACAATAACTAACCCTCCGCCTACCCAGCGTTTAAACACCAAGTCATTACGCATGATGGCAGCATGTGCTTTTAAGCCTAACACATGCCCAATGGCGGCGATGGGTAGCAGCGCCAAGGCTGAGAAAAAGTGCAGTTCCACGGATAAAGCAATAAAGGTGGTCATTTTAATACTGACCAAAATAAACCACAGCACGAATAAGGTGTCACGTAATTTATCTTTACTGACATGGCGCATGTACACGGCGACCATCAGCGGCGCACCGGTGAGCGCCGTACCCGCGACATAGCCGCCGACGATCAGCAGGAATTTATCCACCCAGGCATATTGACTGCTGATGGTACGATTCAGCAGCCATATAAAGCCGTAAAACAGGGTAATGGCATAAATAAATCCGTTTAGCCACAAAATGGGTAAATTGATTAAGCCAAATACGCCGACAATAGCCGGGGGAATAATGTAGATAGACGAGCTGCGTAAATAAGGCCAGTCAACATTATGCAAGCGTGTACGCAGCGTAAGCCCTGAAAAAAACAGCAAATGCACGCTGATGATGGGCAGCCACAAGCGAGGATCGTTGTGCATAAACAGCATTAACGGCAAGCCTAACGCCGCGCCGTCCCGAATAGTATCATCATCAAGAAACGGACAAATCGGCAAGGAGAAGCATGTCGCGGCGACGGCTTCAGTGACAGGCAGGCTCACGTTCGCATACTCGGCTTTAAAGACATTTTGTTGGTGTAACGGCACGGGATAATACACCGCACAGCCAATGTCTTTCGCCTGTAAGGCTTTTAAGATGTCGTCGCGCCGATCGGATACTACTGTGTATTGGTGATATACATGCTCACCCAACCCATCTTCAAGCGGCGTGATCAGGGGTAAATCCGCCATTAAGGTGGAATACAGCTGTCCAACATGCCGACGCGCCTGATTGTATTGATCGATACGTTTTAATTTCGCGCGTAAAATCACCGCCTGCATTTCATCCAAGCGGCTGTTATAGCCAATCACATCATGGTAATACCGCACGTCTGAACCATGATTACGCAGTTGTTTAATTTTTGCAGCGGTGGCGTCTGAGTTGGTTACTACTAGGCCACCATCACCAAATGCGCCGAGGTTTTTACTGGGGAAAAAACTGTACCCCGCCGAATCACCTAACGCGCCCGTTTGTTTACCGTTGATGCGTGCGCCAAACGACTGACAGCAATCTTCAATCAGTTTTAACTGGTGCTGTTCGCACAGCTGCATAATACCGGTCATATCCGCTGGTTGGCCAAACAAATGCACAGGCATTACTGCTTTGGTTTTCGGCGTAATGGCTTTTGCAATAGCCTCCACTGAAATATTAAACGTCCGGGGATCTATGTCTACAAACACCGGAATCGCGCCGACATATTTAATGGCTTCGGCGGTCGCAATAAACGTAAACGCCGTGGTAATAACTTCATCCCCTGCCCCAATACCATCGGCAATCAACGCCAAATGCAGCGCATCGGTACCGGAGGCAACGCCTATCGCATGCTTCACGCCTAAATACGCGGCGGTTTCTTGTTCAAACGCCTGCACATTGGGGCCTAAAATGAAGGTACAATTTGCGATGGTTGTCGCCAAGCCAAGCTCAACTTCGTCTTTTATTTCAGCGTATTGTGCTTGCAGGTTTACCATTGGAATCATGTTTATTGCCTTTTAAGTAAGGAGATTATAAAGAATACGTGGGTGCGCTAGAGAGGCCAAAACGTCCGCTATCCATGCGCTAATAATTGCGTAATTTCTATTGCTGTCGCCAGTGCGCGTCTACCCGCTACGCCCGATACCGTAGGGTTTTGACCGGTTTGGATGCACTGCACAAAATGTTTAATTTCTTCCAGTAACGCATCACCGCCTTCAAACACCGACTCTTCGGTAATGATTTCCGGTATACCGGGGAACATTTCCTTCGGCCCAGTACGGTGTTTGGTGAGGATTCTATTTTGAAAATCCACTGAAATATAGGATGACGGTCTGAATAAACGCATTTTACGTTCCATTTTCAGACTGATACGGCTCGCGGTAACATTCGCGACGCAGCCATTTTTAAAGGTTAAGCGCGCGTTGGCAATATCTGTGCCTTGCGTTAATACCGCCGTGCCGCTGGCATCAATGCGCTCAATATCCGAATCCACGAGTGCCAGAATAATATCAATATCATGGATCATTAAATCCAATACGACGCTGACATCATTGGCGCGAGGATTAAACGGCGCTAAACGATGCGACTCGATAAACAATGGTTTTTCATGAGTTTGATCCAACGCCAATATCGCCGGATTAAAACGTTCCAAATGCCCGACCTGTAAAATCAACTGTTTAGCCTTGGCTATCGCAATCAACTCATCGGCCTCAGCCAAGGTCACGGTAATGGGTTTTTCCACCAGTACATGCGTACCGTGCTCTAAAAAATCCCGCGACACCACATGATGCAAACTGGTTGGCACGACAATACTCACCGCATCCACTTGCCCTAATAATGACTGGTAATCGGTTAATGCTTGTGCGCCGTGCTTATCAGCCACGGCTTGCGCAGCAGCGAGATCAATATCAACCACCGCTACCAGCTCACAATCCGGCAGTGACGCATATTTTTCCGCGTGAAACTTACCCAGATAACCCGTACCGATGACCGCGCATTTTAGTTTTTTCATGGTATCTTTATTGTGTTAAGTAGGGTACGCGATGTACCCTACTGGACTGATTGATTTTAAAAACGTAAGGTGGTCACCAACAGTAGGCGCTTTAGGCGACACTTTTCTGCCGACCCTACTGTTACTTATTTAATCCAACGCAAGCGATTGGCATTAGCCACCACCGTGACCGATGACATGGCCATCGCCAAACCTGCGATCATTGGATTTAACAATACGCCGAACAAAGGGTATAACAGCCCTGCCGCTACCGGAATACTCAGGGTATTGTAAAAAAACGCACCCAGTAAATTTTGTTTAATGTTCAGCACCGTTGCTTTTGACAATGCTATCGCTTCAGGTATTTTTAATAACGAGCCTTGTAAAATCACCACATCAGCGCTTTCTATTGCCACATCTGTACCGCTGCCAATAGCAAAACCCACATCTGCTTGCGCCAGTGCCGGGGCATCATTAATGCCGTCACCGACCATGCCCACGATCTCACCCGCTTGCTGCAATTCTTTGACAATCGCCATTTTGTCTTGCGGTAATACCTGCGCACGTATTTCTACAATACCCGCTTGTCTGGCAATAGCATGGGCAGTGATTTGATTATCACCAGTGACCATAATCACGCGAATACCGTCATCTTTAAGCTGTTGCACGGCTACCGCTGAATCTTTTTTAATCGGATCGGCAACCGCAATAATACCCAACATTTTTTTATCAACCGCTAGTAACATCGGCGTTTGACCTAAAACAGCCAGTTGCTCCAGTTTTTTAACGTGCCGCGTATATTTAATTCCTTGTGCATCCATTAAGGCGCGATTACCAAATGCAATGCTTTTCCCATCCAATTGCGCGGTAACGCCCTGCCCTAAAATAGCGGCAAACTGCGTGACTTTCTGCGCTTTAATATCTTGTGCGCTAGCAGCGGCAATGATAGCCGCCGCCAGTGGGTGTTCGGAACCTGATTCAATACTGGCTGCAAACGCTAATACCTCATTTTCACTGTGCGTACCGAAAGGAAGCACGCTGGCAACAGAAGGTTTACCTGCGGTTACTGTACCGGTCTTATCCAAAATCACACAGGTCAATTTACCCGCAGTTTGTAACGCCTCGCCTTTACGAATCAAAATGCCCGACTGCGCGGCACGTCCCACAGCCACCATGATAGAAATAGGCGTTGCCAAGCCTAAGGCACACGGACAGGCAATCACCAACACCGTCATGGAGGTAACAAACGCATACCCTATCGATGGTGTTGGCCCAAACAGCCACCAAATCAAAAAAGTGAACGCCGAAATGCCGACCACAGCCGGTACAAAAACGGCCGAAATTTTATCGGCGAGTTTAGCGATTTCAGGCTTACTGCTTTGCGCCTGCCGAACACTTTTAATAATCTGCGCTAACGCCGTATCACGACCGATACGGGTTGCGGTAAACAAAAAACTGCCTTGTTGATTCATACTGCCAGCGACCACATTAGCGCCGACAGTTTTTTCAACTGGCATGGATTCTCCGGTTAGCATGGATTCATCCACGGATGAATGGCCTTCAATAATCAGCCCGTCTACGGCAATTTTCTCACCCGGACGTACCCTTAAGGTCTCGCCCAAACCGACTTCTTCAATAGGAATATCCAGCTCTTGTCCTTCGCGGATAACTCTGGCGGTACGCGGCTGTAACCCAATCAGTTGCCGAATAGCACTGGAGGTTTTACCCCGCGCCAAGGTTTCTAATGCTGAACCCAAGTTAATGAACGCCAAGATCATCACCGATGCTTCGAAATACGCATGTTTAGCAATAGACGGCAATGCAGCCGAATAATCAATCATCACACACGAATACAACCACGCCGAGCCGGTACCTAAGGCGATTAGCGTATCCATATTCGCCTGACGCACCGACAACATTTTCAGCGCACCAGTAAAAAAATGCCCACCGGAATACTTCAAAATCGCAAAGGTCAGCATGGCAACCAACGGCCAAAACCAACCGCCCGCCCCTACGCCAATTTCCGGCAACCAGCCCAAGTGCTCAGCCAGCATCAGCGGTACGCCAAACGCAGCAGCCACACTGGCTTTTTTCAGTAAGTCACGATACCGCGCCAGCTCTTGTTGCTCTTGTACAGCGGGATCTTCCAAGCCCTCCATGACAGCAGCATCATACCCGGCCTCTTTTACGGCGGTTTTTAATAGCTCGACATCTATATTGCCCGTTACGCGCGCGGAATGATCGGCAAAATTCACACTCACAGCGGTTACGCCTGGAACACTCGCCAAAGCGACCTCAACACCGGCGACACAGCCCGCGCAACGCATACCCAAGATAGATAAACGTAATTCGGCGACAGGCGTCGTTGACTCTTCTGCTATGCTCATAAACTAACCTCTATGACAATGTGTTCACTACATGAAACAAGTGCGCGACCCAAATAGACGCGCGAATGTTATCAATGCCTGCTGTTACTCCACCCCAAAACCGGCATCGGTAATGACCTGCTTAATCGCTGCTTCAGTGGTGGTATCGGCATCAAACTCAACGCTTACGCTATTCTCTTTATGCGCCGCTTTAACAGAGATTACGCCCGCAAGCGCAGTCAGTTTACCGGTGACATTGGTTTCACAACCACCGCATTTCATACCTGTTACTGTTAACCCTATAGATTCTGACATACTATTATTTCCTATCCTTTAAATGAAGCGTTAACAACGCGGCACAGTAGCTCAATGCCCACGCTGTAAATTAACCGTAGAATTTACCCTAAAGACCCGTATAACGATAGTGTAAGGGAATATTTATGGCTATTCGTCTATAAAAAAACACCTATGCCTGCGCTAGCACTTGTCGGTCACTGGCTAACAAGGGCACACTTAAAACCGCTAAGCTCGCCAGCCAAAGCAACAATTGCCCATTGCCCAGCGTATACATCACCGCCACACGTACCCTTGCACCGATGGCA
Organism: Methylococcales bacterium; assembly: GCA_026398935.1. Classification (GTDB taxonomy): domain Bacteria; phylum Pseudomonadota; class Gammaproteobacteria; order Methylococcales; family Methylomonadaceae; genus SXIZ01. The sequence continues at coordinate 120 of JAPLRW010000156.1, read as the reverse complement.
GGATAAGCAGCAATAAAATCACGGCTTTCAATAAATGCCCATGATTCTCCCGCTATCAATGCAAAACCCATGAACAGTAACAGATAGCCTATACGTTTGCGTAGCGCATCTTTAAGTAAA
>JAPLRW010000288.1:28648-36106 GCA_026398935.1 Methylococcales bacterium | reverse complement strand
ACAGTACCTAATGTGGCGGCTAAGGGCACAACAGGTAATCGTACTGTTGTTGTAGCGCCTATTGCTAAGGGCTTGGTGTAAGTGCAGGCAAGCGTACTGACCTGTTTTAAACACACCCAGGCATCGGCATTGCGTGCAAACTTAAGTGGCGCATCAATACCCGCTGGCAAGGGTAGCGATACTGTAATCGGCGCGGCAATAATTTGTGCGCCAATATTGGTGAGTGTCACTGGTATTTCGCTTAACGCGGTTGCGGTTAATGCGGGCATTGGCTGAGCAATGGTTACTGATATATCAGACGCGGTGGGCGCAGTGGTGTTTTTGAGCAGTCGAACATTGTCAATAATGCCACCTAGGCTATCATCATCACCGGCTTGCTCACGAAATTCCAAGCGATCACTGCCACCGGAACCCGTTACGTTAAAGGTATAGGTTGCGAAGGCGGTTGATGGAGGGTCAATCGTCGCGATATATTGATTTTTCCACCACACTTCAACGCTGTTGGTCGCTAACGCAGTACCCACTCTGGCAGCAACGTTAACCGACAAGCTATAACTTTGTCCGAGCTGAGTTGTCACCATCTGAAAAAATCCGCTTCCTGTCCCAGCTATATTGGCATCAAGTTCCGCAACTTTAGTGCCTGTTGCGCCAGTGACACCGTAAATCGTTGCCAAATTGACCTCAACACCATCGCCAGAGCCTGTCCATCCGGTTGCACTTTGTTCAAAGCTACCGTTAGTAATTAAGTCAGGATTATTATCATAAACAACGCCAATAGCATCAACATAGATACCTGAGCGACCTGTAAAGCCCGTAATACGCCCGCCAGCCGGTACAGTGAAATCAAATAAAGACGAGCCGGGTAAGAATCCTCCAAAACAGGTGGGATTGCCATAAGGCCCCAATACCCTGCCAGTGTTAGTCGCAAAACTAATCTGATCTACAAAGCCTAGCCAGCCAGACATGCCATAAATCCGCACGAGGTATTCGTTAGCTGGCCAAGTAACAGTGGCTAAATTGCCACCAATGCCCCCATGGTTAGGGAGCGTACCAGTAGTGGTTATGCCTTGGATAGCATCTACCCAGCACCCCGAACGCATAGTAATGCCTGTTAGCTGTTGGTTGGCCGCGAGGGTATCGGTAAAGGCGCCGCCCCCGCCGCCACCATAAAGCGGTGAAGTGAGTATTGCCGCGGAACTAAGCGGTACTGCGCTAAAAAAAAGACTGAGACCCATAAAAATATTTTTATAGAGGCTATACTGAATGGTACGTTTGTTTGATAAGGGTGCGGTCTGTCGGCAGGAGTACATAAAAAATCCTTTATGGTATTGTTTAAAATAGAATGAAAATTAAAAATCTTTTTATAAAATAAATTCACGGTATACCGCGCCATAAATGTAAGTCGACGCGTATTGATATAGTCAGACGTACTTCATGTTTTCGGCACAAATGAAGCAATAGGGTTAAACGCTGGTGAACAATTATGTAGCTCTTTTTATCTCGGTATCGCTAAGCAGATGTTTTTGAGCCGTTACATGAGTGTTAAAGCAAACCCTGTGCCAACTTTTAATATATTGATTTTAAAGGTATTTTTATTTTATTGTACTTATCTGGCATGACATCGCACGTTTTGTCATGACAAGCCATGCCGTGGCATGACAAAATTAGATTGCACCTGCTTATTTTTTAATTTTTAAATGTTACAAAGAAGCGGACGCAAACAATATGCGTGGCATTGTTTGCGTTTGTTTTAACGCTTATCGAAGAATACCTCTATGCCAAATGTGTTGAGCACGGCTCTACGACTAGTGATGGATGAGACATAGGATGATGATTTAAAAATGACTATACTGAATGTATTTGCACTTCAATCTTGGTTAGAAACGCATGATTCACCTTTTTTGGTTATCGCGGACAACTTAACCATTGTTGCGGTTAATAGCGCGTGGGAGACCGCGTATGGTTTTTCCGGCGCGAGGATGGTTGGTAAGCCTTGCTGTGCTAAAAATCAGCATTGTCGGCATCGTCGATTTTTTGAAGCACACAAAGCGTACGCCGGTTTTTTTTCGGAGGGTATGCCAGTGGGATATGATCAACACGAATACTGGATAACAGGGTATTCACTGAAAGATGTCGCCGGGCAGCTGTTCCTTGGTGAATCGTTGGTAGACGCTAAATACGCTAAATCGGCGGTTGTGGGATCACTGCCGTTGGGTAAAGTGGTGGTACCGGCTAAGTTTATGGCATTAAATGAGGCGAATCCTTACATGATTGGCATTTCGCCTGCCTTTGTAAAATTACACGCTAAGTTGCAACAGATTGCTAAAACCAATGTGCCGATTTTGTTGCGTGGTGAAACGGGCACAGGAAAAGAGGTTGCCGCAAAATTTATACATGCTCAGTCGAATCAAGCAAAAGCAGATATTATTGTGGTTGATTGTACGTTGTTGACGGAAAGCTTATGTGAAAGTGAATTGTTCGGCCATGAAAAAGGGGCGTTTACCAATGCCATGACAGCCAAGCAGGGTTTGTTTGAATTGGCGCATAACGGGACTTTATTTCTGGATGAAATTGGCGAGTTACCTTTGTCGCAACAGCCAAAATTGTTACGCGCGTTAGAAAGTGGGCAATTTCGACGCGTTGGAGGAACCAAGATGTTAACCTCTAATGTCCGCGTTGTTTGTGCTACGCATCGACAATTGGGAGAAATGGTAAAAGATGGCTTGTTTCGTGAGGATTTGTTTTACCGTTTGTCGGTGTTATCCGTCGAAATTCCGCCATTACGCGAACGAAAACAAGATCTGCCGGTATTGGCGAATTATTTATTACAACAGGAAGGTCATGCGCATTTCTTAACGCAGTCCGCTGTAGCAAAATTATTGCAACACAGTTGGCCGGGAAATATTCGTGAGTTAAAGAATTGTTTGCAACTGGCGGTTGCGATGGCGGGCAATAAGCAAATCGATAAAGAAGATATTCATATTTTACGCCGCCGAGCAAGATCGCTTGATCGAGAGCACGTTGAAGCCATGCCGCAAGCACATTTTACTCAGTCGCTGACGGTAGCTGGGCTATCAGAAAAAGAAGTCATAAGCCATTTAATCACCAAATTTCAAGGAAATCGGAAGTTGATGGCGGCAGAGATGAATATCAGCGAACGCACACTGTATCGTAAACTTAGTCGGTTTGCATTGACTTAATACGCGTTGTTGTCCGTGTAAGCGGCGTTGCTGATACTCGACATTATAAAAATGACTGAGTACTAAGTTAGCGCCACCAAAAACACCCATTAATCTGTCTCAAGTTGCTCTGGAAGGCGGTTAGAATTATTTTTTAATCCATTGATTAATAGCGCTATTAAAAATAATTCAGCGTATTAACGTTACGCATAATCAATAGTTTAGTGGTTAAGTCAGGTAGGCTTTTGGAAAAGCGTCCTGTTTTACTGAGCCATTACAGTCGTTAATGCCTGCAAAACAAATTCACGGATCTTTCAACGTAATCCATTTGTAAAACGTGACGCCTAGCGTAAAATCAAGCGGCTCGACAGCCCTTTTCTACCGTAAAACCGCGTGAATGCCAGAAAATCCTTAAGAAACGTCGCGTTAACGGTTATCAACCTGTGTTAAATTCAATCTTTAAGTCTATAGTGAATAAACTGCGTAAATTTATACTAACGTTGGTCGTTGGTTTTTTGATGAGCTCTATTGGATTTTGTGCCGTATTGCGCTGGATACCGCCGCCGACTACCGCGTTTATGCTGTATCGGCACATTGAAGACTTCATGACTGACCAACCGTTTAAAGCGATTCAGTACCGTTGGGTGAGTGGCGAAAAAATTTCTAGGCATGCCTTTATGGCCGTTATTGCGGCAGAAGATCAACGCTTTTTTGATCACTCAGGGTTTGATTTAAACGCCATAGAATCGGCGATTGAAAATTACATTGAGGGTGGATCGCTGCGGGGAGCTAGTACCTTATCGCAGCAAGTGGCAAAAAATTTATTCTTAACCCCGAATAAAAGTTTTATTCGTAAAGGCTTGGAGGTCTGGTTTACGGTGCTGTGTGAAATGCTCTTAGGTAAAGAGCGCATCTTAATCATGCACCTTAATATCGCAGAATTTGGCGATCATTTGTTTGGGATTGAAGCCGCGAGTCGTTATTATTTTGGCATTTCTGCCCAAAAAATAAGCCGTGAACAAGCGGCATTATTAGCCGCTACCCTGCCTAACCCGCTATTACTTAAAGCGCTGCAACCATCCAATGCGGTCATTAAGCGCCAACAATGGATTTTACGCCAAATGCGTAACCTCGATTTCCCTTATGGATAGTGGCAGGTGGTACGGGCTTGGATCTGAACAGGATCACCACGATGTCTTTTTCTGTATTTCTGCTGTCTTTAATGCCGCAATCTGGTATCGTTGTCTCTTGGTTAGCTATTTATAGCCTTTCATACGCCCGCTCCTCTTTGGTCGGATTGAAAAAGCCCTGAACGATATTAGCTAACCCTTCCAGCGTAGCGGTGGCGGTCATAAAATGAAGTGTACTTAATGAGGTGACTCTACAGTTATTCATAATGACTGTTTTTTGGTTATAGCAGACTATTTAATTTCTATCATATAGGGGCGTTTTTATGAAAACAAAGCATTGTTGTTTTTTATTGTTACCCGTTATTACTCTTCTTCCAATATCCGTCCTTGCCGTTACTCCTAAGATTTCAATAGGTTATTCACATGCGTTATTATTGAAGAATGATGGTAGCGTATGGGCTTGGGGTAATAACGGTGCTGGCCAGCTCGGCCTCGGCAATAATACGTCCACAGCCACGCCAACGCTGGTTTCAGGATTAACGGGCGTAGTCGATGTCGTGGCGCATGGCTCTTTTTCCATGGCCACTAAAGCGGATGGTACAGTCTGGGTTTGGGGAAATAACAGCGACGATTTGTCCGGTAAACCAACGCTTGGCGGGTTTTACCGTAATATTCCGACGCAAGTTACCGCCTTGCATAGCATTATTAGCGTTGCATCTAGCTGGGGCGGAGATACTGCCTTTGCTGTTGATGATAATGAACAAGTTTGGGCTTGGGGTAATGGGAGTTATGGCAAGCTGGGTAATGGTCGCTCCGGCAGTAATAGCGGAACCCCTGCGCTTATACCAAACTTAGCCAATGTAGTTAAAGTATCGGCTACCTCTACTCAAGCTGTGGCGCTACGCAGCGATGGATCTAGTGTTGGCTGGGGGCAATATTATGCCAATGGCGATAACTTACGCTTAGGTTTAAAGGCGGATGCTTATGTAACTCCATCCGTTATGAATGTTCCGCAGCTTAGTTTTCTTGAAGCGGTCGAAACCAATAGCAGTGGTTTGTTTATGGGCATCAATGCGCAAGGCAGTGTCTTAGCCTGGGGCGATACCGCTAGCAATTTAATTACGTGTGATCAAATACACCCCGGCGGCATAACCGTACCTTACTACCCTGCTGGTTTAAGTCAAATCCAGCAAATATCAGCTGGGAATGGCTATGCGTTACTCTTAGGCGGCAGTAGCAGTGTGAAAGGGTGTGGAGGAAACTCTTGGGGCACGTTAGGCGATGGGACGACAAATAGCACCAGTTATTTTGAAACCAAAGGGCCGGTAGCGACGCTAGGTTTGCCCAGTCAAATTGCCGCTATTGCTGGCGGTGATAATGCCTCGGCGGCACTGACGCCTGATGGACGTATTTTTATGTGGGGAAAAACGGTAAGCAATTGGGTCGGTGACAATGCAAATAAAAACCTTCAAGCCACCTCAATGTCTATTAACGCTGGCAGCTATACGAATACTCCCGCGGTATTTGCAGGCACTCAAACGGGGGCACTTGATCATGTCGCTGTTGATGTAGGTATTGCTGTGGCTTCTGCGCATATTGGCCAAATAGGTGAGCTTTATTTTGCTGCACAACTTCCAAATGGTGCATTATTTCTATTTAATTCGACAGATTGGATTCCCTATGATCCCGCAATAGGCAAAGTAGCACCCTTTTATAGCGGAAAGTTACCCGCGAATATCCCCATACCCTTTGGAACAGATTTAGATTTAACCGAGGTCAAAGGCGTGACGTTAATTTTAGGCTATGGCGTCGGCGCGAATAGCGCATTGTCCAATGCCGATTTACTTAATAATGTGCGTTACAAAGCGGTAGTTACATTGCAATAATATTTTTAGCGGATTAAAGCCGTTAGCACAGTGGGCAAGATTCTTTGCCCACTGTTTTCAATTGTGTGTGTTCGCGCTGGCACACCGCGCTACCTGCGCCACCGATAACAATATGTTGCCGTTGTGGCGGAGTGCCTGCGAATCCATCTTATATCTATCCGACTTACAGGTTTAATGCTATCCCCTCTTTTTCGTTCAGAATCCCCTGATTACGCAATTTTCAGTCAGACTACTTGCTTGCAACAAGGGTAGATTTGACAATTAATTCCATAGGGGCGTCTAATGGCGCGGGTGAGACGATTAAATATCAAGTCACCTTATCGTTACAGCCTTTTTTACCTTTTTTGTCGTTCGTTTTAGACAAAGCCCAGCCACTGCAATAATGGCTCGTCGTCACCACTCGTTCAAAGGATATTTTATGAACAAAATTATGTTTATCCCCTTGCTATTGCTGGCATCGCTTGCAGCAGAGGCTGCGTGTTACGTCAAACCCTTGACCACTACCCAGCTAACGGAGGAGTATATCGAAGGTCAAATTATACGTGGAGAAGGCTGTCGCGGCGTGGGCGTTAACAGTGCTTATACCGCTGACCATTATTCTTTTTTGGGTAAGGTCGGTGATATGATTGATGTTAGCATTGATCGCCCTACGGTGGGTTCTATGGGGATTGATGGGCAGATTGATTTAGTTGATCCGACGGGTGCCGTTATTGCGCATACCACCAACACTAAGCCTGGCAGCGTTACTACGCCACTTGGCTTCACGCTTAAATTACCCAGTAGCGGACTTTATACCTTAGTTGTCACTGGGTTAAACGCACAAGTTTCTGATACATCGACAGTAGAAACCGTCTATTATCTTTTTGTCATCACTAGCTCAAATCCGTTGCAAACTTCGCCGTCTTCGGCTGCTTGCCCATCGGATAAATTTAACAATGGTATCTTAACGCTCAATTCGGTAAATGTACTTAATGCGTCAGGGAGTATTGATCATTACCAAGTGACGCTGAATGTGCAACCTGCCAGCAATCCTGCGGTATTTACGATCAAAAACGCTGAACTTATCAAGTAAGGATTCATGATGAACAAAATAATTAGTTTTATCTTGCTTAACCTAACAGCGGTTACCGCGTATGCTGCTTGTGAGGCTATTCCGTTTAATTTAACTGACGGCAATAAACGTTTTATCGGGCAAATTACTGCAGGTGGAGAATGTCGAGGCGTGACCAGTCGCGTAAATAATACCGCTGTTCACTATGTTTT
>JAPLRW010000288.1:0-28578 GCA_026398935.1 Methylococcales bacterium | reverse complement strand
GGCCGGGGATACAGTCGCTAGTAGCCTTTTCTTGTCCGATACGTGCAGCCTATGTGGGTCGCAGGCTTATGTAGTTTTATTAGACCCTCAAGGCTTACAACTCGGTAACGCAGCCTACGATAAGCGCGGCATTCGTGATCATTTTTCTACTACATTAATGACCAGTGGCACTTATAAACTGATTGTCACAGGGAATGCACTCGATACCGAAGGCGTCCTTGATTATGCGTTTGACGTCAATGTATCGCCAAACAAAGACCTACCACTACCCGTCGCATCGTGCCCTACCGATACTTACAGCAATGGCAAGTTGATCATCAATTCGGTAGAAGTACCTGATGGTCTGGGTGGCGTGATTAAATATCAAGCTAATTTATCATTGCTGCCTTTTTCCAATCCTTTATCGTTTGCGTTAGACCGCGCGCAGCCGTTGCAATAATAAACGCGGCATTATTCAATCGCTTTGTTTTAGCCATGGCAGTAATTTGCTTCGGTTAAAACAACCCGTTGCGATAAAACGCTTGTACGAAATGTGAAATAGATCACAATTTCATCAGATTGACATTTTTACCCGTTAGCATAGATTTGCCCAGCCTGCTCAAAGCAATAATCTGCTTAAGAGTCTGTTTCGCGCACTTTCTTTCTGAACTGGAGATTTTAAATGTTAAATCGTATTACGTTACCCAGCAAAAGGGCTTTAGCATTAATTTTGTTAACCAATAGCTTGTTCCCCGCTTTATCTGATGCTGCGCCTATCGAAAAAAGTCGTCATGATATGGGCGTTCGCAGCTCTATTCAAGTGGGTACGCGGCCTTATTTTCTAATTGATAAGATGACGGACAGCCCGCTTAAACGCAAGCTGGAATCGTGCAGTGAAGGGCCATTTTATAAAACCAATTTTTCGATCGGGCATCGTGGCGGCGGTACGTTACAAGTACCGGAGCACACCAAGGAAAGTCATGAGGCAGGTGCGCGAATGGGCGCGGGTATTCAAGAATGCGATGTAACCTTCACCAAAGACAAAAACCTGGTTTGTCGTCATGACCAATGTGATTTGCATACTACCACCAATATTTTAACAACACCGCTTGCTGCCAAATGTTCTAAACCATTTACCCCAGCGGAATTTGATGCTTCTGGCAAGCTGATTAAAGCCGCTTCTGCACTGTGCTGTGCCAGTGATTTAAGTGTGAGCGAATTCAAAAGCCTTAAAGGTAAGATGGATGCCGCTAATTCAAGTGCTAAAACAGCCGCAGAATATCAAGGTGGCACGGCAAACTATCGTACGGATCTATATGCAACGGGCGCAACCCTGTTAACGCATAAAGAAAGTATTGAATTACTCAGAAATTTGGGCAGTAATTATACGCCGGAACTTAAAGGTGCGACTCGGGCGGCTAATCTGCAAGTAGAATCAGTCTTTGGTAGCCAAGCGGCATACGCTCAAGCAATGATCAATGACTATAAAGCTGCCGGTATTTCACCTAGTAAAGTCTGGGCGCAATCATTTGATGGTAACGATATTTTATATTGGCTGCAAAACGAACCCGAATTTGGTAAGCAAGCGGTTTATTTAGATGATGCCAATGTCCCGGCAGATGTCCCTAGCGCGGCTGAACTGAAAGAGTATGCTAGACGTGGTTTAAAAATTGTTGCGCCACCGATGTGGCAATTATTGACGGTAGATACTGCTGGCAAAATCGTGCCATCGCAATATGCTAAAGACGCCAAAGCAGCAGGTCTAAGCATCATAACGTGGACACTGGAGCGCTCTGGACGTATTGCTGAAGAAGTTCTACCCACCAAAGGAACCACTAGTCCCTCTTACTATTATCAAACGACGCTGGATGCACTCCAAAATGACGGCGATATTATGACCACGTTAGATGTGCTGGCTAATCAAGTTGGAATAATAGGCATGTTTTCTGACTGGTCTGGCACGGTTAGTTATTATGCAAGCTGCATGGGTTTTCCACCCCTAGTCGCCAGTCGCTAAGCCTTCTTTGTAGCTCGCTATAGGCTATTGCAAGGTAGCTTACTGCGAGCAGGAGCAGCATTGTTTAATAACGCTTTTCCACCTTTAACCGGGATGCACCAATCGATACTAGGCATTTGTCCATCCCGGTTTTTTCGCTGGTTTATAAATCAGGCTAAGTGCTGTAAGCCGTTGTGATAGATTGCCCATCGGTGAAGCCACTTAAAAACCCCAGATGACACACGCGCTATTCAAGCGACTTACTTTCTCGGTAATGACAGGAAGTAAATGGTACAAAGACCCGCCTGATGGTAAAATCCTTCCCGTAGGCAAATTTAATCTTAAGGAAAGTTATGAGCAAAATTACCATTGAACACAATCCTAGTGAAGAGCGCTTAACGCAGTTGGGCGTTTCTAGCTGGGAAATTTGGGAAAAAGAAGTATCGAAATTCCCCCTCGATTTTGATGAAACCGAGTGTGCCTATATTTTGGAAGGTGAAATTTTAGTAACCCCTAAAGACGGCGAACCAGTACGAATTGTACCTGGTGACTTAGTCTCTTTTCACGCAGGGTTAGACAGTCAATGGGAAGTGGTTAAACCCTTACGCAAACATTATAGCTATAATTACCCTGATGGTGTTTAAGCGCTAAATAAGCAGTAGTGTAGGTCGGTTTCGCGTCAGAAAGCGGCCATGCCAAGATTTGTGTTGGGTTAGCGATAGCGAAGCCCAGCATATCGAAGCGGCAAATGTTGGGCTCAATTACCCTCTTCCCCCATTCTCTTGATTATCCACACTGGATCTCTTTGCATCGGCATCTCGTATGTTGGGCTGAGTAGCGTGAAGCCTAATGAACTAGGGTGTTCTAAGATACGGCTTAATAAAGCGTTTAATACCCGACAACACCGCCAATAACTGTGCGGCTAGATCAAAAGCTTTATTCAACATTGCCGCTTGTAATTCCAAATCTTCGGGATAATCGTGCGAAAAAGCATTGCGCACTTCCCGCATCAGTAGCCATTCATCCGCCGATGCAATTGCGCCAATTTTTTCTAAACGATACACTTTGTCAATAAAAGCCTTTAATTCGCCTGGCTCTTTCGTCAGCTCCAACGCGGCAGAAAACAATTTAGCGCCCATCAACTCTTGTAATTTGCCAAAGCGCGTGGAAAATTGATCCAATATCGCAACTTCAACAGGACTTAAGCTGCTTAGTGTTTGTTTTGTAAACGGCACATGCGCTTGTAATTGGGACATCGCCCAAGCTAAACGCTCAGCATGACGATCACAGATGTTTAAAATTTCAGGTATCGTTTCGGTCATGACAACAGTACGCCTGTTTGTTTGGCGATATGGTAAATCGGCAAGTCAACATCGTTATCAGCACGACGTAAAACCACATCGATTTTTTGATCGCCCAGTTTTTTGTGTAACCCATGTAAAAATTGCAATTTAGCCAGGATTAAGTCCGCTGGAATGCGTATGGGAGATTCGATATATAAATCAATATCGCCACCTTTGGCATCATCATTGACTCTTGAGCCAAATAACCAGACTTGCGCGTTATTTCCAAAGTACTGCTTGGCCAGTTCGCAAATGGTTTGTATTTGTATAACGCTTAAACGCATTGTTTCTCCTTACAGCTGGATTCACTCTAGTCGTTAGTTAGATTTGCGTAATCCATCGAAGCGGAAAATGCTGGGTTTTACTGTGGTCAACCCAATAATCGAAGCCGCCTAAACGATAATGACGGGATTGCAAACCCCGTCATGCTTCGAAATTTATTGAACCACAAACGCCGCTTTAACCGATCCTTCCACAAAACCCGCTGTGTCGTTTGCCCGCGCCGCTACATAGACCTTGGTGCCTTTGGTATATAAGGCATATAAAACCACCTGCTGCTCCACAGTGACCTTATTCATGTTCCACGGCGCTCGCTGAAAGGATCTTATAAGCGGCACTGAAGTCAATAAACCATTAAAGGCAATCGGTTCCCACATCCCAGTCTGTTGCAGCTGATAAAACTTACCCTGCTGTTCAGCAATAACATGTACGTTATCCAGCAGCTCTTCTTTTTCACCGGCATCCAGCGTCACCGATACCATTAAGGAGCTGTAACCAAAAATAGGATGCTCTCCACTCGGTTCCTTTGCGCTAAAATCCGGCTTCTCAGAAACATCCTTTATAGTTACTTGATACGCCATACCAGAGGTAGTAACCAAGCTCAATAACAATAATACGGCCATTTTTTTTATACTGTTCATACGCATAACCTCAAAGAAAATACATTAATAAATCTACTCATTTAAAATGACTTGGAAATCTATCAGTTAACCTGCATAGTCGCCTGAGTACCTGAACCATCGTTTAATATGGCACGAAACTGATACCCAGGAGGCTGATAGGTATAATAAACATGGCGACCTCCAGAATAATTCCCGGTAGGCGTTTGTATCGCATTAGCTGATGCATACGTCTTGTAATGGAAAGCTCCTGTATTGTTATAGAGCACTGCGGCAGAATAATAGGTATAGTATAGTATGGTGAAGGTTGATAAGTATCAACCACAAAGGCAGTCCACGCCCCGCTGTGCTGTCTTATGGAAGTGTGGTTCGGAGCCGTGTTAGACATAACATCCCAATCCAACGTGTAAGGATCGGGATTTGCTGGCGCATTCTGATTGTAATACTGGGAGGTAACCGCCGAAACGGTATACGCAGTGACGGGGGATGCTAGAGCCGAGTTAGAAACAAGAGGCAATAGACAAGAGACAAGAGACAAGAGACAAGAGACAGCATATCACAATGCTTTTGATTTACTTTTCGCATAACTACTCCTTAAGATACTGAACACTTCCGTATTTAGGGCAGAAGTGTTCAGTTAAGAAATGCGTATCAGTAGCGAAAATCATCCGACAATGCCCCTAACTCCAGAAATAACACAAAAACCAAACACGAACTAATGAACTTGCCCGCGAAAGAGATTGTACGCTTTTCTGCCCCACCCCATACAATTTAAAATAGTGCTGTGGGCTGTGCTGAACCTAGGTATCAATGATGCAAATGCGCCGCCAGCCACCGTGCTGCCACCTCTTCCGCAATCCCCTTCCGCCGCGCATAATCACTCAACTGATCCTGATCAATCTTGCCCACGTTGAAATACTGTGACTCTGGGTGTGCAAAATACCAACCACTCACCGCCGACGCTGGATACATGGCAAAACTCTCAGTTAATTCAATACTGGTGTTGGCGGTAACATTGAGTAATTTAAACAATTTGGCTTTTTCGGTATGGTCAGGACAGGCGGGATAACCCGGTGCCGGACGTATGCCTTTATAGGCTTCATTAATCAATTGGTCATTGTCGATGGCTTCATCGGCAGCGTAACCCCAATAGTTTTTTCTGACCTGTAAATGCATGTATTCTGCAAAGGCTTCGGCCAGTCGATCCGCCAGCGCTTTAAGCATAATGGCGCTATAGTCATCGTGATCACGCTCAAACTCTTCCAGTTTGGCTTCGATGCCAATGCCTGTTGTTACCGCAAATGCGCCAATATAATCGACTTTTCCACTGGCAATGGGTGCGATAAAGTCAGACAAGCAATAGTTAGGACGCCCCGGCGCTTTTATATTTTGTTGCCGTAAATGATGCAGCGTTTCCAATGGTTGACTGAGTGATTCGTCGGTATAGACGATTACATCATCGCCATCACTTTGCGCGGGAAAGAAGCCAATGACGGCGCGATTACTGAGCCAGTTCCCTGCAATAAGTTGCTTGAGCATGGTATTAGCCTCTTGAAATAAGACTCTCGCCTCGGTGCCAATCACGACATCATCCAGTATTTTGGGGTAGCTGCCCGCCATTTCCCAGGTTTGGAAAAAAGGTGACCAGTCGATATAGTCTGCCAGCGTTGCTAAAGACACGTCATTAATGACTTTAATGCCTAAAAATGCCGGTTTAACGGGCGCATGGTCTAACCATTTAAAGCGATTATCTCTGGCCTCTACTTTTAACAAATTCATCCTTTAGCTCGGCACTTAAGAGGTTGCTGGCAACGCCAACGCCACGCGAGGCATCGGTGACATACACCGTTGCGCCTTTATAATGCGGTTCAATTTTGACCGCCGTATGCGCGCGCGACGTGGTTGCGCCGCCAATCATCAAGGGAATGGTAAAGCCTTGGCGCTGCATTTCTTTGGCCACATGTACCATTTCATCCAATGACGGTGTAATCAGCCCACTGAGGCCGATAATATCGACATTTTCCAGCCGTGCGGTTTGCAGGATTTTTTCCGCAGATACCATCACGCCTAGGTCGATAACTTCGTAGTTATTGCATTGCAGCACCACGCCGACGATATTTTTACCAATATCATGCACGTCACCTTTGACCGTTGCCATGAGGATTTTGCCGTTGGTTTGGCGGTCGGCGGCGGATTTGTCGGCCTCCATAAAAGGCATTAAATACGCCACGGCTTTTTTCATGACCCGAGCCGATTTGACGACTTGCGGCAGGAACATTTTTCCCGCACCAAACAAATCGCCGACCACGTTCATGCCATCCATTAACGCGCCTTCAATAACGTGTAGTGGTCTTTCTGCTTCTAGTCGCGCCTGTTCGGTATCTTCGTCGATGTAATCAGTGATGCCTTTGACCAAGGCATGTTCCAGACGTTTGGTTACTGGCCACTCGCGCCATTCCAGATTTTCCTGTTTGACTTCGCTGCTGCTGCCATCACCCCGGTATTTCGCGGCCAGTTCCAGCAATTTGTCTGTGCCGCTGCCATCGTGGGTGTTTAAGACGGCGGCTTCAACCGCATCACGCAGATCGAGGGGGATGTCTTCATAAATCGCCAGTTGTCCGGCGTTGACGATACCCATCGACATGCCGGCCTGAATAGCATGGTATAAAAATACTGCGTGAATGGCTTCGCGTACCGGATTATTGCCGCGAAACGAGAACGATACGTTAGAAACGCCGCCAGAAATTAAGGCGTAAGGCAGAGTTTGTTTGATTTCACGGGTGGCTTCGATAAAATCCACGCCGTAATTATTGTGTTCATCGATGCCAGTGGCAATGGCGAAAATATTCGGGTCAAAAATAATGTCTTCGGGCGGAAAGCCAACCTGTTCTACGAGAATTTTATACGCGCGCTGGCATATTGCTACTTTTCGAGCTTTGGTATCGGCTTGGCCTTCTTCATCAAACGCCATGACAATTACCGCCGCACCATAACGGCGTACTAATTTGGCGTGTTTGATAAAGGCTTCTTCGCCCTCTTTCAGCGAGATGGAATTAACGACGCCTTTGCCTTGGATACATTTCAGACCTGCTTCCAAAATGTCCCATTTGGATGAATCCAGCATAATCGGTACTTTGGCAATGTCGGGTTCTGCGGCAATCAGCATCAAAAAGCGCACCATCGCTTCTTTGGACTCCAGCATGCCTTCGTCCATGTTGATGTCGATAATTTGTGCGCCGTTTTCGACTTGCTGTTTGGCAACATCCAAAGCGGCTTCAAAATTACCGTCGATAATTAAGCGTTTAAAGGCAGCGGAGCCCGTAACGTTGGTGCGTTCGCCCACGTTGACAAACAAGCTGTCTGGGCCGATAGTCATCGGCTCAAGACCTGCTAAGTGACAGCGTTTTTCAATTACGGGAACGGCACGCGGCGGGTGGTTTTGTACTGCATTAACAATGGCTTTAATCGTGGCAGGTGACGTGCCACAACAGCCGCCGATAATGTTCAGGTAGCCGCTTTCTGCCCAATTTGCCAGTTCATTGGCCATTTGTTCGGGGGTTTCATCGTATTCACCGAATTCATTGGGTAGTCCCGCATTGGGATGTGCAGAAACATGGGTGTCGGCAATAGACGATAATTCAGCAATGTATTGGCGTAGTTCGGTTGCGCCTAATGCGCAGTTAAAGCCAAAAGAGATGGGTTCAATATGTTTTAATGAATTCCAAAACGCCGCGACGGTTTGTCCCGATAAGGTTCTACCGGATGCGTCAGTAATCGTACCAGAAATCATTACCGGCAATTTATAACCGATAGTTTCAAAGTAGGCGTCAACCGCAAAAATAGCGGCTTTAGCATTGAGGGTATCGAAAATGGTTTCGATCAGGATAATGTCCGCGCCGCCGTCAATGAGGCCGCGTGTGGCTTCTGTATACGCTACTACCAATTCGTCAAAAGAAATATTGCGAAAACCGGGGTCATTGACGTCCGGTGACATGGAGGCAGTACGCGCCGTAGGGCCTAATACGCCAGCGACAAAGCGTGGCTTTTCAGGCGTTTTGGCGGTATATTCAGCCGCCGCTTGCTTGGCAACGCTTGCTGATGCCACGTTAAGCTCATAAGCCAAGCTTTCCATGCGGTAATCCGCCATGGAAACGCTGGTTGAATTGAAGGTATTGGTTTCAACAATGTCCGAACCGGCCTCAAAATAAGCGCAGTGAATGGCTTTGATAATATCCGGTTGCGTAATGGATAACAGGTCGTTGTTCCCTTTAAGGTCTACTTCCCACTGGGCAAAGCGCTCGCCTCTGAAATCTTTTTCTTCCAGCTTATAGCCTTGGATCATGGTGCCCATTGCGCCATCAAGAAATAAAATTCTTTGGGAGAGTTGTTGTTTTAAATGTGCTGATTTACTCATTGCGATGATGGGATAGTGTGTGTTTTTGAAAATATGACATAAGATAGGCGTTACTATAAAGATTGCATGAGCAAGGATCAAGTTATAGTCATAATAGGTATTATTTTTAGGAGCTAACTATGTCAAAACCACCTTTACTACAGGTTGTAAAAAGTGTTTTAGCCGCAGCCATTGGGATTCAAAGTGATGCCAATCGTGAGCAGGATTTTAAAAGCGGGTCGTTAGGCGTTTATCTGGCGGTTGGTGCGATTGCGACGGTATTGTTTGTTGGCGTCGTCATTTTGATTGTATCAACGGTTGTGTGATACACATAAAAAAGCCCAAGCAAGCTTGCTTGGGCTTTTACAGAGCGCTTGAAAAACTTAATTGCTGGTTTTGAAGCTGTCTTTAATGGAAACAAACATTTCCTTAACGCCGCCAAATAAATGCCCAATGGTTAAAGATTCTTTAAGAATAACCAGTGTTTTCAAAAACGCAACCGCTACGAAACCCGCAAGCGGTGGGAATAATTCAAAAAACAATGACTGTAAAACGCCCCAGAAGCCTTGAAAGCCGCCTTCATTTTTCCGGTCGCCGACCGAGGTTAGTTCGCGTTCGTAGCCTTCTGGATCAGCTTTAAAGGCTTCCATGACGGCAATATTGACATCAACCAGTAGGAACTGTACGCCAAAAAAGACTGCTGCACACACGGCAACCCAAATCATAACGTTATCTTTTTGCGCCCGCATTAGGCTTTGGTATACCCAAACGGATACCAAAATTATCATCATGCCACCTATCATTTCATCTTCCTCAATTAATTTTTATAGTTATCGTTTAGATAGAAAGAAATACAGGTACGTACACTTAATATCCATGCTTGTTGCATCTTTTCTAATCACTGCACACGATTCAAACTTCTGCCTGCCTGGTACGGATTGCTTTTTTATCTGACCGTTTTCAACTGAATACGATAAGTCTACGCCAAAATCACCCGTGCGTACGTCCTTAGAGGTGGTTTTTAAGACGCCACCGGGTTTAAATTCCCACGTAACGTTTAACGCTTTTTTCTCGCCTTCATATTTTATTGCTTCAGCATCGACGCGCCATAGACCAATGATGTCGGCATCGCTGCCTAACGTCACATCAGCAAACGCCGTATTGACCATACCAAGTAAAATCGCCGTGATCAAACCCTTTGTGATTGATTTCATTTTACCGTACCTCTGCACGTTTTTATTTTGATTTTTATTGCAACCACTCCATTATCCCCAATTATCGCCAAATATCAAGTAATGCGCATATTCAAAGTAAAGTGGATAAATAGTCGCACTCAATAACACTTGACTTTACATTATTGTCACGTATCATCTGACGTTCCAACGTCGGTAACTCGATATTTTATTAAACATAAAAATTAAAGGTAGAAAATAATGGGAGCGATTTTAGATATTACTGAAACGTTAAAAGAGCCATCTGGCATGATCGGTTTGGCTGTTATTATAGCTGGTGGTTATTTTCTCGTGAAATGGGTTTTCGCAGAACATCCAGACGACGAAAAATAAGCCATTCTGCTTTAGTTTGGTCACATAGGTCGTAGAAACAATTTTATTGTTGTACGGCCTTTGTTTTTTGTACTCCTTTCCGTTTTAACCTTATACTCTGTACGTTTTTAACAGCCACTCTGTTTTCAAATGTATACATCTCTTGTTCAGCACATCCTCCAGCTTAGCAGTAAGTCCGCCCCCGCTACGGGTATTGGGTTATTTCGCCTCCTCTATGGCTTGGTTGCCTTGCAAGAAATCTTTTTTCTGCTGTATTTTAATCATTTAATTTTCGATCCAATTCCCTATATTGACGTCGAGTTTCCGATGATTCCCTTCTTTTTGGGCGTGTGGGCGATTATTGCTTTTTGCCTTTGTATTGGGTATCGCAGCCAATTTTCAGCATTAGCCTGTTACGCATTTTGGATTGTCTTTGTGCAATTTACCCCCATGCAGCGTGACTTTGATGGTGGCTTTGATTTGTTTATGACCGGCGCAGGGTTTTTCTTGCTGTTTATGCCTATCGACAAAGCGTTTGCCGTGGACGGTCTGCGTTACAAACTGCAAAATCCCTTTAAGCATTACGCACAATATTCGCCTGCGAGCGTATCAATACTGGCCTATTACATTCCGGTGACTATCTGCTTGAGCTTTTTGTATTTTGATTCAGCCATTCACAAGATGTTTGCGCCGCATTGGCGTAACGGCTTGGGCTCTTGGCTGCCAGGAACACAACCCTACTATGTGTCGGCTATTAATATGTCGCCATTATTGAATAATGAGTTTTTACAAAAATGTGTCGGGTACACCATTTTAGTTTTTCAGTTCAGCTTTATTTTTTTTGTACAGCAGCGTTATTTACGGCCTGTTTATTTTGTAGTCGGTTTAGGCTTGCATTTAGGCATTATGCTGACCTTAAATATTTATCCTTTTGGCGCGGGAATGCTCATTTTTTATGTATTGCTCGTGCCGTTTAGCTGGTGGCGCGGTATTGCCAAAAAGCTAAAAGCTGCGCAACCTACCTTAAGCATTTTTTACGATGAAAAGTGCCCTTTATGCAATCGTACAGCTCTTATTCTCAATCATATCGATATTTTTCAGTGTCTGGATTTTAAAGGGGTGCAAACCTACGCCAGAAACTATGCGGAGCTCAATGCTATCAGCGATGATGATTTATTGCATGATTTGTACGCACTGGATGCCAATGGTAAGGTTAGTTTCGGAGTTATGGCGTATAGTCAGATATTAATACACATGCGCTATTTAGCCGGGCTGGGGCTGTTATTGCGTGCGCCGATTATTTATCCCTTGGCGGCGCGTCAATATCGACAAATTGCAGACAATAGAGCCCGCGTCCCGTGCGACGAAAAATGTATTATCACTGGCGTAACCTCCTCACCCAGCTTTTATGCGCAATTGTTTGATACGTTTAAAGCGCGGCCTAAATTTGCTGCGCATAAGCTCGCTAAGGTATTGGTGATATTGTTAATTTTTCAGCTTAACAGCTCCATTCATTATGGCATTCTGTACCGTCTTAATGTCGATATGCATCAGAATGCGCTGCGCAATACGCTGGATGAAATAAGCAATACCGTATTGATGGTCTCACAGACATTTTTTGGTATCACGCCGCATGCACTGTATTTGCATGATCATTTTGAGGGCTATGATCGTATTTTAGCGATAACCTACCATGATGCGGCAGGCAAGGAACAATGGCTGCCTTTTGTTAATGAGGAAGGACGGTTGCTTGCGCCAAATTGGGGGCGTGTACACTCCATGTGGGCAAATATTGCCGTCACACCCACTATAAACCTTGAGCGTTTAAGTAAGTTTATAATGAAAGTGACGGCTTTTTTTGGAAAAGAAGTCGGTTTGGATATTAATCAGACTGTTTTTGACATAAAAATGAAGAAGATTCATGCGCCCTCCGTGTGGGTTTATGATCAACTGAATCAAAATCTTGCGGGTGATTGGCAAACCATTGGCTCTGCAGTCTGGGTGGGCAATAAATTTTCGGTATCACTCCCCAATAATATTAATGATTTATAAAATAATGCTAGATAGTGTTGCATCAATACTTAAGTCATGATATAAATTTGCCGTGCTTTGTATAGTACAAAAAAAATAAATATAAAACCTTTTAGGAGGATCAAAATGAAAAAAATATTATCTCTATTAGCTATCGCACTTATGGTTGTTGGTTTAACTGGTTGCTTGGACGATCCAGATGGATCTAAAGAAAAAGTGTCTAGCTCAATTTCAGGCGTTCAACTTTAAGTTGTAAGCGTGTGAATGATGGACTCGGTGTGTATACACCGAGTCTTTTAGGCGAGTGAAGTTCGGTTGTATGTTGCAATTTTTCACGAATAAAATAAGTCCCCTTCCAAATACTAACGTTACAAATCCCCTTCTTAGCAGTACGCACATTTAAAAATGTAATATCTTCTTGATACCTATGGCTTTAAGTTGAATTTTTGGTGTATGCTGTAAAATAAACCTCCATCGCAGTCAACGCTTACACTATAATTTGCGTATCGTTGAATGGTGCGTTGCTTTTATCCTTGCACGGTATACTTATTCTGTAACACTGTCTTGATTAACAAAACATTGAGTGAAAATTATGAGTGATATTCCAGAAAACTTAAAATATGCCGCAACCCATGAATGGGTTAACGTGCAGGACAACCAGTCTGTGCAGGTAGGGATCAGTGATTTTGCTCAGCAAGAGTTGGGCGACTTGGTGTATATTGAATTGCCGAAAATAGGGCGTAAGCTGAGTGCTGGCGAGCAATGTGCGGTGGTTGAATCGGTGAAAACGGCCTCTGACTTATACTGTCCGTTAAGCGGCGTAGTGGTTGCCGTTAATCAGGCGGTTGTTGACGAACCGGCATTGGTTAATGAGGCGGTTTATGCCAGTTGGTTATTTACGGTACAAGCCGATAACCTTGCTGAGCTTGAGTCGCTCATGGATGCAAAAGCCTATCAACAGCATATCGACGAATAAGGCAGTCTGTTAGCTTATGCACAGCATGCTGTGCGTAAACGGGCGGATAAGCGCCATAAAAATGTAGCGGCAGTGTCTTTTGTTGGCGTAGTCATGCAGTAATAATATTTAAACCAGCCTTATGAATCAATTTGTTATAATTTATAGCTGTTAATTCAGGCGCTTGAATTCGCTTTGTAATATAATTGACAAAAAATGTGTGTAACGTGTATTTTTTTACACTCAATACAGCGGATTATCATGGCTAACCCTAACGCGAAAGGTTTGAAACGAATTATAAATGCATTTTTTTTCTCCATTGCTGGCTTTAAAGCAACGTGGCAGCATGAAGAGGCGTTTCGACAAGAAGTCGTATTGTTTGTGGTGACGACACCCATCGCGTTATGGCTGAATCTCACCATTGTTGAAAAGTTACTGATGATTGGCAGCATTGTTTTAGTGATGTTGGTAGAATTATTAAATTCTGCCGTAGAAGCCGTTGTTGATCGCGTAGGATTTGAGCATCATGAATTGTCGGGTCGAGCTAAAGATATTGGCTCTGCAGCGGTCATGTTGTCATTGATTTGGGCAGCAGTCACATGGACTGCAATTTTAATTTAAGAGGTAGTTAATGAGTGCATTGATATGTGGGTCTATGGCTTACGATACGATTATGGTTTTTCATGATAAATTTAAGAACCATATTTTGCCGGAAAAAGTACACATTTTAAATGTATCTTTTTTAGTACCGGTCATGCGCAGAGAGTTTGGTGGATGTGCTGGAAATATCGCCTATAACCTGAATTTATTAGGTGAAGAGCCGTTGATTATGGCGACTGTTGGGCATGATTTTGAGCCCTACGCGCAGTGGTTAAGTCAATGTCGCTTATCAAGTGAGTTCGTCAAGGTGCTCAGTGATAACTTCACTGGACAGGCGTATATCACTACCGACGAAGATGCTAATCAGATTACCGCTTTTCATCCGGGTGCGATGAGCTACTCGCATTTGAATGAGATTCCATTAGAAAATACGCACGACATCAGCATTGGCATTGTATCTCCAGATGGTAAGGAAGGTATGCAAGTACATGCTACGCAGTTTGTTGAAGCCGGAATACCGTTTATTTTTGATCCCGGCCAAGGTATGCCGATGTTTAATGGCGAGGAATTGCTGCAATTGTTAGAGCAAGCTAACTGGGTGACGTTAAACGATTATGAATCAGCACTCATGCTGGAGAGTACTGGATTGACCCTGGAGCAACTGGCCAGCAAAGTTGAAGCGCTGATTATTACACGCGGTGCAAAAGGATCACAGATTTATACCGGGGGCGAGTGCATAGAAATTCCTGCCGCAGTGCCTAAAGATCTTCTTGATCCTACGGGTTGCGGCGATGCGTATCGCGCCGGGTTACTCTATGGTCTTATGAACGAATATGATTGGCAAGTGACCGGGCGCATAGCGTCATTAATGGGCGCTATTAAAATTGAGGAAAATGGTACGCAAAATCACACCTTCTCAATGGAAACGTTTAAAGCCCGTTATCAAGAAAACTTTGGATCATCCTTTTGAGTTTAAGCCAAACGCAACAGCTTTTAGGCATTATGGCGCGCCTGCGTGACCCGAAAACGGGTTGCGCATGGGATATTAAACAGGATTTTGCGAGTTTAATTCCCTATACAATCGAAGAAGCCTATGAGGTTGCTGATGCGATTGAACGCAACGATCTGGATGATTTGCGTTCAGAGCTCGGTGATTTGTTGTTACAGGTTGTTTTTCATAGCAGAATTGCTGAAGAGCAAGGCTTATTTGATTTTGAACAAGTGGCGGCGAGCATTAGCGATAAACTCATTCGTCGGCATCCGCATGTCTTTGCGGGTGTTACCTTTGACAGTGATGCAGAGCGCAAAGCAGCGTGGGAGTCGTCCAAAGCAGCAGAACGTAACGCTAAGCCGCGCATAACTTTGACGGCGAGTGTGCTGGATGGCGTGGCGTTTAATTTACCTGCCTTGATGCAGAGTGAAAAAATCCAGGATCGTGCTGCGGAACATGGCTTTGATTGGCCTGATGTTGTACCAGTGTTTGATAAGGTTCTGGAAGAGTTGGACGAAATAAAAGAGGCGTGGGCTTCTGGAGATCAAGCGCATATTGAAGAAGAGGTCGGTGATTTATTATTGGTGGTGGTCAATTTAGCCAGACATTTAAAGGTAAATCCTGAAATGGCCTTGAAAGCCAGTACCCAGAAATTCTCTAAACGCTTTCACTATATCGAGCAGCAAATTAACGCCAGTCAGCGCGAATTAAAAGCCTGTGAGCTGGTTGAGCTGGATATGCTATGGCACGAAGCCAAGCGCGTACTAAAAAAATAATCTAACCTCACTCCCGCACGGGATGCTTATCGAGCTTACGTTGTAAGGTTCGACGGTGCATGTTCAGTGCTCTTGCCGCGGCAGAGATATTGCCTTCATGGCGCATCAGAACCTTTTGTAAATGCTCCCATTCCAGTCGTTTTATCGATAAAGGGTTAGCGTTAATGGATACGGATGTATCACCTTCATTTTTATACAGCGCCGTTACGATTTCGTCGGCATTGGCAGGCTTGGTTAAATAATGCGTCGCGCCCAGTTTAATGGCTTCAACCGCTGTTGCAATACTGGCAAATCCTGTTAGCATTACAATTTGTGTATTACTATCCAGTGCAATCAATTGCTTAACCATCTCAAGCCCAGATTCCAAACCGATGCGTAAATCAATGACGGCGTATTCCGGTTCAACTTCTTCCGCCACGCGGCAGCCACTGGTAACATCGTGAGCGATAAATACGCTAAAGTTGCGTTTTGTTAGCGCATTCTTCAATACCTCACAAAACGTTTCGTCATCATCAATCAGCAATAAATGTGGGTTATCAAGCAAAGGCGTGTTCATGATCCGTGTCCATACTGTCTTCAGTGAATAATAAGGGTAGTTCGATGTTAACACTCGTACCGCCAGAGGGTTCGGTATGAAATTCTATTGAACCGTTTAAGCGTTTAATCGTAGTACAGGTTAAAAATAAACCGACTCCCAAGCCTTGTTTGCTGCTATTAACGGGTTGTTTGCCAATGGACGCCAATAGCTCTTCGGGTAGTCCTGGGCCGTAATCACGAATTCTAAGGTAGAGTGTCTGCTGATCCCATTCTGCGTGAAAATCAATGCCTTTACTGGCGGAAGTGACTTCGGCGGCATTATTTAAAACATTGATCAGTGAATGGGTCAGCGTTTGTTCGGCGATAATTTTAGCATTAATTTCTGTCGCAGGATTAATCAATAAATTAAGTTTGGTGCTGGGATTGCGTGAGCGCCATTGATTTAGAACGCTATCAAGGTACTCTATGGCGGACATACTCGCACCAGATTCGGCGCGCATTTCACCGCCGGATGCTGACATGACTGATAACGCTTCTTTACAGCGCAAGATTTGTTGTTGCAAAATGGCTAAATCGCGATGTAATTCCGGGTGGCGATGCGCTGGATAGTCTTGTGTTAACTCATGCGTAATAATCGCCATTGTTCCTAAAGGCGTTCCCATATCATGTGCGGCACTCGCGGCAAGTACCCCTAACGCCACAACCCGTTCGTTACGCAATGCATTTTCGCGCGCTTCGGCGAGGCGGCGCTCTCTTTCGCGCAAGGTATTCGCCAGTTCGGTGACAAAAAAAGCAACCAGTGCGGCGCTAAATACAAAGCCAAACCACATGCCAAAAATATGCAAATTAAAATAGTGTTTATCTTGCATCAGATGCAATTGATGCGTATTCATGGCCGTGAGCGCTTCAGCTTGCAAGGCATGCGGCTCGATAGACGGCAGTGGTATATTAAAGCGGATTAACAGGGTATACATGGCGGTTGTTAAAATCACCATATGCCAGGCATAAGATTGCGGCAAAATAATCGCGGTGATAATAAGCGGCACCAGAAACACCCATGTGATCGGATTTGATGCGCCGCCAGTTAAGTATAAAATGCTCGCAATAGCCAGCACGTCGACGCACAGTTGCGAAAATAATTCTATATCAGTAACAGGATCATCGGTTTGTAAGCGTACGCCTGTGTACAAATTAAACGCGCCCGTTGCGAAGACTGCCAGCCAAAGCATTTCCTGTGGTAGATCAATATACAGACCGTAAACTGAAATAATAATTAAGAGCGATTCCGATGCCAGCATAATGTTGCGCAGGATGAATAGCCACTGTAAGTGTTCAAGCGCTGAAATGGTTGATTTTGGTAAAACGTGTGTGAGCATGAGCCGCCTGCGCGTTTATCAGGTAGATAAGAATCGCTATTCTAGCGGGGTCTGTTAAAAAAAGCAGTTATAAGATTAGTTAAGCGAATTAATGTCGCGCAAATGTTAATGGTTCACCTGTGGCAATGTCTGAGGCGACTTGATATGATGGCGTCATGCGCTTATTGATGTGCGCGCCCTTCAGGGTAAAAAGAAAGGGTAAACATAACCTCCCCTGCTGTCTATTTCACAGGCTTAATGTCTAAGGTTTATTTTTAATGTCCATTTCACTGACTACGCTTGAAAAAATTGTTCGCGACGCTGGCGCCATTGCCTTAACGCACTTTCGAGATCTTAAAAATTTGGAGATCAGTAAGAAAAGTCCGCGTGACTTTGTGACGGCTGCCGATGTTGCCGTTGAACACTTTTTACAAGAAACCCTAACGCAGCACTGTCCAGAATTTGGTTTTTGGGGTGAAGAGAGCGGGCAAAGCGCCAATCAGAACGCTCGCTGGATTGTCGATCCGATTGATGGCACACATTCTTTCTCAAGAGGGCAATACTTTTGGGGTATTAGTGTTGCCTTAGAGGTTGATGGTGAGCTGATGATGGGTGCTGTTTATGCACCTGCGCTGAATGATTATTACTGCGCTGAAAAAGGCGCTGGTGCGTTTAAAAACGGCATTCCTATTAAAGTATCTTCCGAAAGCAAGCTAGATGACGCCATGATAGGTACTGGTTTTGCCTGTTTACGCTCGTATTTGGAAGACAATAACCTCGCACGTTTTGGGCGAATCGCACAGAAAACTACTGGGCAGCGTCGTTTTGGCTCGGCCGCTGTGGATTTATGTCTGGTTGCAGATGGGCAGCTGGATGCTTTTTGGGAGCAAGAGCTTAATCTGTACGATGTGGCTGCTGGTGCGTTGATTGCCAAGGAAGCTGGCGCAACGCTCACTGATTTTAAAGGTAACCCAGGGTTGTTCCCAAAACAAATTCTCACCACCAATGGGTTATTGCTCGATCAGATTCTGCCGCTGATGTAATCGCCTCGCCATAAATCGCTTTCGTGGTGAAATGGCCTAGAAATAGCGCGCATAAAAACCCCCGCGAGTCTTACGACTTGCGGGGGGGTTAGTACGTGACTGCTTGGAATATTACAAGTTGTAGTAATTGTTATTAGTGTTAGTAATGCCTGTAGAGCTTTAAAATAAAAAAGGGGGACAATTCGGTGACTTTTTTTCTGGATAGGGCATTTTTAAGCCTAATTTTCATGAATCACACTTCAAATGTAAATCAGATTTTAAATCTGATTTAAGAAGCTAACCATTGGTTCAGCGTCAACGATAATTTGTATCGGTGGATAATATTTATTCAGGGTAAAAACTATCATCTGTTATTTGCTCATACGTCCAAGGACATGCGGGTAAAAAAACAGCAATGTCTAGCCCCGTTTCTTTTGCGGCATCAACACGGGCTATTCGATAAGCATCACTTAAAATTTCCGGTAACTGAGGCTTAAGGCCGGGACTATCCTTGATAACGCTTTCAAGCTTAAGCCGCTGCCCAATAATTGTAAGATCCCAGCTACGACCTCGCCGCGAAGCTTGGTAATGCCATTTCAGCAAGTGGACAAGCAAAACAGTTAAACGGCTTTGCAATTCTCGCTTTTCACTTCTGCCCATGCTTTCAATCTCATCTATTAAATTTTCTATATCCAGCTCTTGTAAGCGCCCCGCCCTTAACATCAAGGCTTGCTCCTGCGTCCAGCCGTAAAAATCTTTATCGTAATTAATCATAAATCACCTGTTCTTTGAACGATTGCTTTATTAAATGCTATCAGAATTAACGAATATTGTATAACCAGCTTACACCAATACATCACGCGTTATTTTTGCGCTTGAGCTTCTTGGTTTCGCTCGTCAATTTTCGTGGGCGTTGGTTGTTTCAGGTGGGACTTCTAGGGCATAAAAAAACCCCGCTAAGTCAGATAACTTGCGGGGTCTTGGGAACGCTTAGGACTGCATGAAACTAGCCCATTTTTTACAAGCTGTAGTACATATCGTATTCAACGGGGTGAGTACTCATACGTATACGAGTGACTTCTTCCATTTTCAATTTAATATAGCCGTCAATCACGTCATTGGTGAAAACACCGCCGCGTGTTAAGAATTCACGATCCATATCCAGTTCATTCAATGCTTGATCTAATGAATGACAGACTTGTGGAATCGCTTTTTCTTCTTCTGGTGGCAAGTCGTACAAATCTTTATCCATAGAATCGCCAGGATGAATTTTGTTTTGAATGCCGTCTAAGCCAGCCATCATCATTGCAGCGAATGCTAAATAAGGATTTGCTGTTGAATCAGGGAAACGAACTTCAATACGACGACCTTTAGGATTGTTAACAAAAGGAATCCGGATAGACGCTGAACGGTTACGTGCAGAGTAAGCCAGCATTACAGGTGCTTCAAAGCCTGGTACCAGACGTTTGTAACTGTTGGTTGATGCATTGGTGAAAGCGTTAAGCGCTTTAGCATGTTTAATGATGCCGCCAATGTAAAACAAAGCCATTTCAGACAGGCCGCCGTATAAATCACCGGTAAACAAGTTTACGCCGTTTTTAGCCAGTGATTGATGGACGTGCATGCCGCTGCCGTTATCGCCAACCATTGGTTTAGGCATAAAGGTTGCCGTTTTGCCGTAAGCATGTGCAATGTTAGCAACAACGTATTTTAGTTCTAATACTTCGTCGGCTTTTTTAACCAGCGTGTTAAATTTAACGCCAATTTCACACTGTCCGGCAGTCGCAACTTCGTGATGATGCACTTCTGTGATTTGACCCATTTCTTCTAAGGTTAAACACATTGAAGAGCGCATGTCTTGTAAAGAATCGACCGGAGGCACTGGGAAATACCCGCCTTTAACGCCTGGACGGTGACCGATGTTGCCATCAGGATAGACTTTTTCAGAGTTCCAGCCCGCTTCTTCTGAATCAATTTTGAAGAAAGAGCCGCTCATGTCTGTGCCCCAACGAATGTCATCAAAGATGAAGAATTCATTTTCTGGGCCAAAGAAAGCCGTGTCAGCAATGCCTGTTGATTTTAAGTAAGCTTCAGCACGTTTAGCCAGTGAGCGTGGATCACGTTCGTAACCTTGCATGTTTTTTGGTTCAATGATGTCACAACGCAAGATTAAGGTGTTGTCGTCAAAGAAAGGATCCATAACCGCAGAAGTCGGATCAGGCATTAAGATCATGTCAGATTCGTTAATGTGTTTCCAGCCGGCGATAGATGAGCCGTCGAACATGTTGCCTTCTTCAAAGGTACTTTCGCTGATGGAATGCGCAGGAAAAGTGACATGCTGCTCTTTGCCGCGGGTGTCACAAAAACGGAAATCAACGAATTTTACTTCGTTTTCTTTAATCATTTTTAATACGTTTGCTACAGACATTTAGGTCTTCTCCTCAGTTTTTTTTAAAATTTTTAGTGTATGGGCTAAACAGGCATAACGATAGCACTATTTTAGCTCAGCATCCAATAAAATAAGGCTTTTGGCTGCTGATCAGCTAATTATTTGTGCGCTATGCGCCGTATAGTCGCTGCACTGATTGCTGTTGATAGTATTGCGCTTAAATCTCTGGTTTACGGCCATATTAAGATAAGCATTTTTTAAGCCAAACCGTGTATTTTGTTTTGGTTGTGCTTGCTAATGAAATACAGGCCAGATTAAAAGTATATATTTCGCCCTGATAGGGATATGGCCTGCAAAGTGAGCGTTGTGTTTTTGAGGCGAGTGCTTCGTGTGCCAGTTATGTGCTGCACCAATGTTGAGCATAAATAGGGTAATTTGATTCATTATGGTGCAATAAAACAAAGATAAAGGCGGCGAGTTCACTTTATAATTGCCATTATAACGATGGCATGACTTATGCTTAAAATTAGGGCGCAAGCGGTGCGGCATTGTATGTTGCGGGATAATTCTTTATGATTAATCGGTTAATCAGTGTGTCATAACATTTAATCGCACCATTTTAGGAGTCATTCATGAAATTAATAACCGCTATTATTAAACCGTTTAAACTGGATGATGTGCGTGAAGCATTGTCTGAGATTGGCGTCAGCGGCGTTACTGCCACGGAAGTAAAGGGTTTTGGTCGTCAAAAAGGCCATACGGAGCTGTATCGCGGCGCCGAATATGTGGTTGATTTTTTGCCTAAAGTTAAGCTTGAAATTGCAGTGGCCGATGAGATATTGGATCTGGCCGTTGATACCATCGTAAAAGCCGCTAACACCGGTAAAATTGGCGACGGTAAGATTTTTGTAACCAGCTTAGAGCAGGTCATTCGCATCAGAACCGGTGAAACGGGTGCCGATGCCATCTAACATAACAGAGTAATTATAGTGTCTGACAATCAGCGTAATACATTTTTTCTAGTGAGTCTGTTGCTATGTCCAAGTTTGACAATGGCAGATGAACTTAATCAGGCGAATACTGCCTGGGTTTTAACCGCTACGGCGCTGGTTTTATTTATGACCTTGCCGGGGCTATCGTTGTTTTATGCTGGTTTGGTCAGAAGTAAAAACGTACTGTCGGTCTTGATGCAGTGTTTTGCCATTACGTGTTTGGTATCAATACTCTGGTTGGCAGGCGTGTATAGTTTTATCTTTGCAGATGGCGGGGTTTTACAGCCCTTTTTAGGCGGAACGTCTAAATTGTTTATGCCTGACTTAAACAAGGGCTCGCTCAGTGGCACTATCCCTGAGAGTGTCTTTTTTATGTTTCAAATGACCTTTGCCATTATTACCCCCGCCTTAATTGTGGGTGGTTTTGCGGAGCGAATGAAGTTTTCCGCCATGCTCTGGTTTAGTGGCTTATGGTTAATTTTGGTATATATGCCAGTTTGTCATTGGATGTGGGGTGGCGGCTGGTTGGCCAAAATGGGGGCAATGGATTTCGCAGGCGGTATTGTGATTCATATTAATGCAGGTGTAGCCGCACTGGTCTCGGCGCTGGTATTGGGTAAGCGTAGAGGCTTTCCGACGACAGCTATGCCGCCGCACAATATGACCATGGTCGTGACTGGCGCGGGTATGTTGTGGGTTGGCTGGTTTGGTTTTAATGGAGGTAGTGCTTTAACCGCTGATGGTGCAGCAGGCATGGCTATTTTAGTAACCCATATTAGTGCGTCAGCAGGGTCATTAACTTGGATGTGTATTGAGTGGCGACGTTTTGGCAAACCGAGTGTGCTGGGTATCGTTACCGGTATGGTTGCTGGTTTGGGTACGATAACACCCGCATCGGGCTTTGTAGGGCCTGCTGGTGCTTTATTTATTGGCATTACGTCGGGTATCGTGTGTTTTTATGCGACCCAGTATGTTAAGCGCACGCTGAAAATTGATGACTCTCTCGACGTTTTTCCTGTACATGGTGTCGGCGGGATTGTTGGGTCATTGCTAACGGGTGTGTTTGCGGCGGGCAGTTTAGGTGGCGTGGGTTTGCCTGAGGGCGTAACAATGTTGAGCCAAGTGGGCGTACAAGCACTGGCTGTTGTCGTCACAGCCCTTTGGAGCGCGGCTTTTAGCTGGGGTATTTTGATGGTATTGCAAAAAACCATCGGCCTTCGCGTGAATCCTGATGATGAAATGCTGGGCTTGGATATTTCATTACACGAAGAAACTGGTTATCACCAGTTGAATAATTAGTAGCACCCTGCTTATCATTCCGGCATCTATAAGCAATGGATTGCCGGAATCTTAGTTATACCCGCAACCCTAGTCGGTAGCTGTTACTGTAAATCAAGCGCTTTATTGAGGATAAGCAAAAGGTTTCGCCAGTGGTTCGCCCACAAATATGCCTTGTCCAGGTTCTTGTACGCTCTTCCAATACGCCTCGATTAATGTATTACCACGCAAATAAAAGTGCATTAATATCTCTGGGTGAGGGAATTTGGCGGGGAAATTACACGGCTCAATAACTGCGCCATACGTGCCCGTTGCCCCAGCCTTTAACCATTCAAGACTGTTCATTTGATCACTACCGGCTAATACGCCCCCCGCCGAGGTTAAATGATCCGCTACCGCGCCCGGTAAGTAGGTGTTGCTGGTAATGTTGGCAACATGTTCTAAGCCGGTAAAATAAAACATAACGTCGGTTTTATATTCCAGCACATCCTGCTCCAGATAATACACTGGCCACACACCCTTAAAGTTTTCCGCTGTTTTTGGGAAAATGGCAGCGCGCGAACTGCGTGCGGCATCGGATGTCTTTAGTAGATAGCCAGAGCCCGTGGGGTGTGTAAAGTCAGCAGCAACGCCCCTATCAATCAGTTGTTTTACCTGTGTAAAATCCTCCCCGGCGAGCACCATGGTGGGTCGCACGTTATGATCCACAAAGGGTCGATTGCTATTGGATGCAAAGTAGGCGCTTTTACGTGTTTCCAGGCAGCCTACTGCGCAATATGCCTTGTCAAAGCCTCGCGCAAACGCGGTGGTCATGGACATGCAATCCACTCGAAACGGTTGCATCCAAGTTAAAACAAAGGCTTGGACGTGTTTAGGCGTTTGTCGGTCAACTTGTTTTTTAAGCGGTTCAAATTGGCTTTGTGTCATAACATTGGTATGCACATTAAAGCGAATGTGAATCATCTGTTTCTGCGGAATATTGCGCTTACGCTGGTAGTAATCCGCGATTTGGATACTGAGCGGATCGGCATCATTCACAATGACCGCTAACTCTTGCGCGGTTAGTCCGGGAAGGGGTGCATATAAGGGCGAATAATTCAGTGCGTGTACGCCGCTACTAATGCCTATCAGTAGCGTATAGATAAATGATCGATAAAAATTCTTACTGTAACCCCTAAGCATAAAGACCTTTTAAGACAGTTGGCGTTGTTGATCTCACTGATATTACGCAGACTGGGTAAAAAATCAATAGCCGCGGCATATTTAAAGCGGCAAGTGCATACTGTGCGTCATGAGGGATTTGATGCTGCGAGGATGGTTTTGACAGAAACAAGCACATTAGCCTTCAAGGTTATTGAAACCTTGAAGGACTAAAACCGCGTGAATGCGGCGTAATGCTGCAAAATGGTTATTTCTTTTGGATAATTTCTTTTGCTTTATGAATGACTTTATCGACTAAATCAAGTATCCATGATTCGCTATCGCCATGCGGTTCAGTTTCACCAAATGGTTTCGCATTTTCTTGGGTAAATTTATAAATAAAATACCCCAACGGTGCAAACGCAAAGCCTGCAATGAGGAACATAATCAAAAATAGCGATGTAACACCACCCATACAACCCCCTTATTTTATGTCGTTTATTATTGTTTTTGGGATAAAGCATTTTGATAATACGCTCTTTTTTCCTGAAACAAAAGAATCAACCTTTTTTAAAGTGTGTTTTTTATAAGGATGTTGCTTATTTAAAGAGAGGTGGCGTTTTTGCAAGGATTTATCCCTGCTTTTTTGTGGCGCAGTGTGCTTAAAAAATGTTGGCAGAACGGGGTGTTCTGCCAACATTGATCAGGGTTCTACTGGCTTATTATTGACAGCTGTTTAGCTTTACGAGGTAGCCGAAAAATCACAATGAATCGCTGATCTCCGTTTTATAAAACGGCCAAGTTTTGACGTGTAAATACTTTCTAATAGGCGTTTTGATTACTGACACACACAGTGCGATTGAAAATAAGCACCAAACGGCAGAATACTCATTAGGATCGGTAGTGGTAATGTCGGAAATAAACGGGCCAATTAAATAATGGAAACCGACAAAGCGCCATGAGCCATAGATAAACGGCATCCAAAAGGCGACCAGAATATAGGTAAAGGCATGTAAGCCCCAGTTAAAATCAAATAACCATTTAACAGGATCAGACATCAGCCCATTTAACGGCATTTGCCAAGCAATATGCCAAGAGCCCGATGTAGAGCAGACACTAGGGCCACAAAAGCCTTCTACGCCGATATTACACGTTCCTGCCCATGCAAACGGATACATTTTGATAAGCATGGATACCGTGCCTATGGCACATATGGTATAAACAACGGTACGTATCTTTATTTTGACACTTTCGGGAATAAAGTACATGGCGACCATGTTGACAAAAAACGGCTGAAAAGCCACATGCAAATAGCCCAATAGCGTTAATATCTGATTGTTTGGGTTGTCACATAAATCAATGTAAACATACGTTACCGCCTGTAACAACTCCATTAAGGCAAAATAAGTTAATGGAATCCAAAGCTCTTTCGATTCCCCTTTGTAGGCAACGTACGCTGCGGTACTCAGGCCTGCGACTGCTAAAACACCTGATGCTTCTCCACTCCAACACATAAATCTTGCCCCTCTTTAGTTAGTGCATAAGCCTCATGTTAAACCGTGAGGCAAAATTATTATTATCATTGGCAGGTTAATTAATAGCGGCTATTAGCCTTAAGTACCTTAGCCATTGTAAGAACATGGAATTATATTACAAACTAGGCTTTAAAGAGTAAGTGAATCGTGGCTAAAAAGCGTAGTTGTGCATTTTAATGCGTTATTTTTTAATGTCATTCTTTGAAAAAGAGCCGCTCAGGACATCTTGCCTTCAATCTAATAAGCATTTCAGTAGACACCTAATAGGGAATATGCGACTCTATCCGTATAAATTACGGTGGGTGTTTGATGGCTTTAAACGCACTGCTTAATAACACTCTTTCTTATCAATAACATCATCCGCAGTTAACGCCTATGGGAAAGCTTAAACTAATCATTTTATGCAGTGTGTTGGTCATTATCGTTACCATGCCGGATGTTATCGTTGAAGCGCTGCATGGTCTGTTAGAGCTGCTAGTAGAGTTCGGACATATTTTGTTTGAAATTCTTGAGAGTGCGCTGGATACCGTTATTGAGCATTCGTTCAACACTGGACTGCACCAAACGCAAATTATCGTTTTTTACATCATAATGCTGGTGGTTTTTTATGGTTTGCTGCGGTTCGGCCGATTCATGCTAGGGTATTGTCGGCGTTGTAAACAACGGTGGCTTAGCGCAAAAACGTTTTATAAAGATCAGGTGGCGGATTACTGGCATGAATCATCCTTTATGAAAAAAGCACAAGTCATACTGATTGGGCTTACGCTGCTTACCGGGCTATTCTTTCTAATGTAACTGCGCTGTCGTCGATGCGCCCTTCTGTTTAAAGAGAGGCGCGCGACGCGCCTGTTCTGCTCTTCTTTATGGATTGTCCCCTTAGTCGCGCTGTTGTTTTTAGCTCGTCATTTGTTGCTTTGTCACACAACTGTAACAAAGCTGTCATAAAGCTGTCACCTCTATCCCTTAATCTTGCCTCAGTTTTTGACCATTTAATGAGAGCAAGCAATGAGATTTTCCAAACTTACCTTGGCCGTAACGGCCGCTTTAGGCGCAAGCTTGTCATCACAAGCTTTTGCGATTGATTTATATGTAGACACCAAAACTAAGCAGATTTTTGCAGAGCCAGGCCCACGTCGTGAGCCTATGGGCGCTTTTGAACATATTGACGCTGCTAACGCTCCTAAAGCAAATAAGGCTGCAGAAAGTGCTGATTTAGCAGCGATTAAGGAAGATTTGGAATTAAAAACCAATGAAATTAAAGCGCTTGAAGAGCATGCTAAAGAAGCAGAAGAGTTTAAAATTAAACTGGATGACGGCATAGAGTTCGTATCTAAAGATGGCAATTTTAAAGCGGCTATTAACGGTCGTTTACAAGTTGATTCTCAAGTTAACGTTACCAATGAGCCGAGTGCAGCAATAGGCGCTAATACTACCAATGAATTGGGAAGTGGCGCAGGTATTCGACGTGCTCGTTTAGGGGTTGAAGGTACGTTTTTCAAAAATTTCGATTACAAATTTGAGTATGACTTTACTCGCGGTAATGGTACGGTTGGCGCAGGTGTAACGGATGCTTATATTAGATGGGTGCTTAATAAACCGTTCTCTATTAAAGCAGGGTCATTTAAAGAGCCGTTTGGTTTAGAGGAAGCGACCAGTAACCGTTATATCTCTTTTATCGAACGAAACATGATCAGTAATGCTTTCGTTGATAACCCTAATACCTATAAAGTGGGTATCGGTACTAATTATGCTCAAGAACGTTGGCAAGTAGCGACTTCGTTCCAAACTGAACCTGTGGGTGCCAATGGTGCATCGGCTTCATCCATTAATACTAATGGTGGTAGCAACCGTAATAACGGTTCAGGCGACACAGGCTGGGAAGTCAATGGACGCGTTAGCGGCATGCCGTGGATGGAAAGTAAAACCAAATTCTTACATGTTGGCGCATCTGGGTCTTATGTTGATGTTAATAATAACTACCAAGCGGGTGGTGCATTCAATAATGGCGGATTCTCCTTTACGTCTAATTTAGGTGCTAACGTAGATCGTACCAATCTTTTGAATACTGGACAATTAACGGTCGGGCCTTTGGGTGCTAAAGGATCTCGTGAAGTCAATCATTGGACACGTTTTGGTGGAGAAGCAGCGCTGGTATATGGGCCTTTCTCCGTGCAAGCAGAGTATATTCAATCTGACATCTATGGTACAGGTTACGATGGTAATTCACTCTATGGTTATTACGGCTACGGAAGTTATTTCTTAACGGGTGAATCTCGTGCGTACAAGTCAAGTACTGGCGCCTGGAATCGTTTAAAACCATCCAGAAATTTTGATATGAAAGGTGGTTGGGGTGCTTGGGAGGTTGTCGCAGGCTATGATTATCTTAATATGAATGATGGCGTCATTAAAGGTGGTCGTGCAGATGTTGCTAAGTTCGGTATCAACTGGTATCCAAACTCGCATGTACGTATCAATAATAACTTTATCCATGTTTTAGATGTAAGTACAACGCAACGTGGCTTTAACAATGCTAATTTAGATATGTTCGAGACCCGTATTCAGCTTGATTTTTAAAGCATAAGGTCAAGTTGCTTTGGGCAACTTGACCTTACTGTTTCAAAATAGTAGACGCTAAAACGGTTATTAAATAGCAATACGAATATTGCGCTCTCCTCTCAAAGCCTTAGTGCGTGTTTTAAAAGTGTCAAGGATGGCAATGGGATAAAATACTGAACATTTAACCAATGAGCAGTAAGAAGCGCAGATCAAAAATTAAACGGTACCCAACTGACTTGAACAATAAAAAATGGGAAGTCATTAGCC
>JAPLRW010000229.1 GCA_026398935.1 Methylococcales bacterium | reverse complement strand
CTACTGAATTATTGTTTTATTGTTTATCTTCGCGTTTTGTTTATGACCAAGCAGTATCAGTTGCGACAGGAACAGCTCAAAAAACTGTACCATTAGGAGGACTACGTTTATTCAAAATTCCGTTAATTCCGATTGAAGAACAAAATAAAATATTAAGTGAATTAGAATCACGCCTATCAGTAACAGACCAACTAGACCAAACCCTAAGCACCGCCCTGCAACAAGCCGAAACCCTACGCCAATCCATACTAAAAAAAGCCTTTTCAGGGCAGTTAGTCCCGCAAGACCCAAACGACGAACCTGCCAGCGAATTACTTAAACGCATACAAGCCGAAAAAGCGGCTTTAATTCCACTCTCCAAAAAAGGAAAAAACCATGCCTGAAATTAGCCGATTTCTCGGCATTATCATTTTTATGTATTTTGATGAACACAACCCGCCGCATTTTCATATCAAATACAACGAATACAAAGCTGTCATGGAAATTAATTCATTAAACATTTTAGCGGGTCATTTACCTGTGAAAGTGCGCGGCTTGGTTGAGGAATGGGCGGAATTGCATCAAGCCGAATTACTTGATATGTGGAATACCAAAGATTTTCATAAAATTAAACCGTTAGTGTGAGGTAACTATGCTGATAACCATAACGACAGCCGATTATCTGGGTGATTATCGACTTCATTTAGGCTTTAACACAGGTGAATCAGGGGAAGTGGATTTGCAAGATATTATTTTTAAATATAAGGCGGCATCGTCATTGCGTGAGTTGAATGATTTTAAAGCCTTTAAATTAGATGAATGGTCAACAGTGGTTTGGGATTGCGGTTTTGATGTGTCGCCAGAAACACTTTATGAACGCGCAACAGGAAAACGCATTGAATGGTTGCAGGCATGAACACTGAAAAGCTGGATGATTATCTGGATTATCTGCATATTCAAGAAGTGAAACAAAAAGAAGCCAATAAGCCCAGAAAAAGTTTAGCTCAGGTTAAACAAGAGATTGGAGTAGATGAATGATGGAGCTAAGTTCACTTTAACAAGGCAGTAACAACGCACGAGGCATGGAAATTGGTCAGCAGCTTGCTGACTAATTGAGTAAATTTACGATGAGAGTAACGGATGAATGATGAATCAATAGTTTCCAAAGTCTGGAGTTTTTGCACCACCTTACGCGATGATGGCGTGGGGTATGGTGATTACTTGGAACAATTAACCTATTTAATTTTTTTGAAAATGGCGTATGAATACAGCCAGCCACCGCATGAGCGGGATATTGGTATCCCAGCCGCTTACAATTGGCGAAGTCTGACCTCGAAAAAAGGCGCGGAACTGGAAGGGCATTATGTACTGTTGCTGCGCGAATTAGGTAATAAGTCAGGTTTGCTAGGGCAGATTTTCACTAAAGCACAAAACAAGATTCAAGACCCGTCCAAGTTATCGCGCTTGATAGATTTGATTGATGATACGGAATGGGTATCAATGGGCGCAGATACCAAAGGCACGATTTACGAGGGTTTGCTGGAAAAGAACGCGGAAGATGTTAAGTCGGGCGCAGGGCAATATTTCACGCCCCGCGCGTTGATTAAAGCAATGGTGACGTGTATGCGTCTTGAGCCGAATACCACGATTGCTGATCCTGCTTGTGGTACGGGTGGTTTCTTTTTAGCCGCTTACGATTATTTACAAGCCAATCATTCGCTGGATAAAAAACAAAAGGCATTTTTAAAACACGAAACCTTTTACGGCAATGAAATCGTCGCCAGTACCCGCCGTTTGTGTTTAATGAATATGGTGTTGCACAATATCGGTGAAATTGACGGCGAAAGTTTGGTTTCACCGAATGATGCCTTGGTAACTTCTTCGCCGACTTCAGTAGATGTGGTATTAGCCAATCCACCGTTCGGTAAGAAAAGCAGCATGACCTTTACCAATGAGGAAGGCGAGCAAGAAAAGGAAAATTTAACCTATAACCGCCAGGATTTTTGGGCCAGTACCTCAAATAAACAGCTTAATTTTGTGCAGCATATTCGTAGTATGCTGAAAAGCACAGGACGGGCGGCGGTAGTGGTGCCTGATAATGTGTTATTTGAAGGCGGCGCAGGAGAAACCGTCCGCAAAAAGCTCATGGAAACCACTGAACTGCATACGGTGTTGCGTTTGCCCACGGGTATTTTTTATGCCAATGGCGTAAAAGCCAATGTGTTATTTTTTGATAACCATGCCGCAAGTCCAGAGCCTTGGACGAAAGAAGTCTGGTATTACGATTACCGCACCAATATTCATCACACGTTAAAAAAGAAGCCGTTACGCCTTGAAGACTTACAGGATTTTATGGCCTGTTACCGCTCAGAAAATCGTCATGAGCGCGTAGCAACATGGCATGAACAAGATAATCCCGAAGGACGCTGGCGCAAGTTCAGTTATGAACACATTATCGCCCGCGATAAGACCAGTTTGGATATTTTCTGGCTAAAAGATAAATCCCTCGCGGACTTGGATAATCTGCCCGAACCCGATGATTTAGCCGCTGAAATTATTGAAAATTTGGAAGCAAGTTTAGCGTGTTTTCGCGAAATAGCCAGCGCGTTGTGAATCAGGTTAAAATCGTTTAACCTGCCAGTCATAAAATTACTTTATAGTATGCGAATAACTCGCCCGTCTTTTACTTAAAATACGCCTTAAACACATGAACTACAGTATTGAATTTTTTGAAGCCGCCCAACAATTGATTGATGCAGGACGCTTTATCGATCAAAAAGGCTGGGTACCGGCAACCAGCGGTAATTTTTCCGCACGGTTAAGTGATGGAAGCATTGCGATTACCGTTTCTGGCAAACACAAGGGACACTTAACGCCTGACGACATTATGCTGATTGATGCCGATGCCAACGCGTTAGATGGAAAAAAACCGTCTGCAGAAACCTTATTGCACACGGCTTTGTACCAGCGCTTTCCTGAGGTTAATGCCATTCTCCATCCGCATTCCTTGAATGCTACCTTAATTTCTAAGTTACATACAGAAGCCGTTACACTACAAAACTATGAATTACTGAAAGCCCTGCCGGGCATTGATACCCACGCCTGCGCCATCGTTATTCCTATATTTGAGAACGATCAAACCATTTCACGCCTTGCTGCTTGTGTAAACCGCTATTTGGATCATAATGGGGATGTTTACGCCTATCTTATTGCTGGGCATGGCCTTTATACTTGGGGAGCTTCGGTGCAGGATAGCTTGCGTTATCTGGAAGCACTGGATTTCCTGTTTGAATGTGAATTACGTCTACAAAGAGTTAATAACCAATGAGTACCCTAACCATTTATCCTGAGAATCAACCTGATCACGGTAAAACGCTTAATGATTACGCCGACATTAAGGCAGAATTGGCGACCATTGATGTCGAATTTGAACACTGGAACGCCCATACCTTATTATCAGCAGATGCTGACCAGCAAAGTGTTCTGGATGCCTATCAAAAATCGATTGATAAGTTAAATCTGCGCTTTAGTTTTAAATCTGTTGATGTTATCAATGTGACACCCGATCATCCCGATAAAACGGCTTTACGTCAAAAATTCTTGGCGGAACATGTGCATGATGATTTTGAAGTGCGCTTTTTTATTGAAGGTAAAGGCCTGTTTTATTTACATGCCAATAACAATATTTATACGGTTTTGTGTGAGGCGGGTGACTTAATCAGTGTGCCTAATAATACTCCGCACTGGTTTGATATGGGCGAAAATCCACACTTTAAAGTGATTCGATTTTTCACTGTGGCAGAAGGTTGGGTAGCTGAATTTACGGGCAGTGACATTGCAAAAAACTTCCCTACCTTTGATCAATACGTGGCTGAACAGGCATGATTAAAGCGATTGTAACCGACATTGAAGGCACTACTACCTCAATCTCGTTTGTTAAAGAGGTCTTATTTCCTTACGCTAAAGCCAATCTAGCAGACTTTGTGCGCTCTCATGCGCATGAACCTGCTGTTAGCGCATTATTGCAAGATACCCAGGCTGAAGTCGGTCAGCCACTGGATATGGAGGGAGCGATCTGTCAATTACTGGCATGGATGGCGTCTGATCAAAAAATCACGCCGTTAAAATCCCTGCAAGGATTAATCTGGGAGGACGGTTATCAGCAAGGTGCTTTTACCGGTCATCTCTATGACGATGCTCTGCGTAATTTACAAAAATGGTATACACAAGGGTTGGCATTGTATGTGTATTCGTCAGGATCCGTGCATGCGCAAAAACTATTATTTGGTCATACATCGCAAGGTGACTTAACGCCGCTGTTTTCAGGTTACTTTGATACGCATGTCGGCGCTAAACAAGAGCCGATGGCGTATACGAATATCGCTGAAAGCATTGGCTTAGAGCCTTCCGAACTGTTATTTTTATCTGACATAAAAGCAGAACTGGATGCGGCGAAGGCCGTAGGATTTAATACTGTCTGGTTATGCCGCGATACGCCATTGGAAGCACTGGCAGCCCATGTGCAAGTCAGCAGTTTTGATGATATACACGTATAACGGTTTTACGCGCTACTGGACGGTGGATAGGTACTTTTCCGCCGTCCAGTAAGCCATTCAAGATTACGAACAATCCACCTGATCCGACAATCTCACTAACGCTGAAACGCTGGCAATCATTTGCTCCGCCGTTTTTGATCTCACGGTAACATGCGCGACTTTACGCCCTTTACGCGGCTCTTTGCCATATAGATGCACATGTGCATCAGGAATGCTTAATAGTTGCTCTGTGCTAGGCAATCCACCAATAAAATTAACCATTGCCGCAAAACCTACTGGCGCAGTTGCACCCAGTGGTAAATTTAAAATTGCACGGACATGATTTTCAAATTGACTGGTTTCCGCGCCTTCAATCGTCCAATGCCCAGAGTTATGCACGCGCGGCGCAAATTCATTGGCTAATAACTGCCCGTCTACCTCAAATAACTCCAACGCTAATACACCAACATAGGCTAATGCT
Source organism: Methylococcales bacterium (assembly GCA_026398935.1). Lineage (GTDB taxonomy): Bacteria > Pseudomonadota > Gammaproteobacteria > Methylococcales > Methylomonadaceae > SXIZ01. The sequence continues at coordinate 2,082 of JAPLRW010000229.1, read as the reverse complement.
TCAGCCAATTTAGTCACATACGCTTCTGCTTGCTGTTGCATAGGATCACTGGCACGGCATTCGGACACCCGTAAAATTCCTCCACGATGCAGATTCTCTGACACGGGGTAAAAAACCATTTCACCCGCAATGTTACGTACAGCAATAATGGATATTTCACGATTAAACGACACAAAGCCTTCAACAATAGCGGGTACGCCTTGTAATAATTCCCACGCAGGCATCAAATCAGCGGGCGATTTTAAAATCGACTGGCCTTTACCATCATAGCCTTGGGTGCGGCTTTTTAAGATAGCCGGCCAGCCTACAGTGAGCATGGCCTGCTCCAAGTCGTCCAAACTATCAATGGCAACATACGCCGGCGTTGGAATACCCAGTTCTTGCAAGAAGCGCTTTTCAACTAAGCGATCCTGCGCCACTGCCAGTGCTTTAGGCGCGGGATGTACGGTGGTGTGATTCTCAAGAAACTCGGCTACATCAGCGGGTACATTCTCAAATTCATAGGTAACAACATCGGCGCGCTCAGCCAGTTCGGCTAAAAGCACTGGATCATTATAATCACCCAGTAAATGTTCACATAATACCGTTGAACACGCCTCGGCGGATGGATCCAAAACAATAAATTCAACGCCTAACGGATAGCCCGCTAACGCAATCATCCGCGCTAACTGCCCGGCACCTAAAATACCCACTTTCATGATTTATCTCCACGCGGATCTGCATCAGCCAGTACAGCGTCTGTTTGATCGGTTCTAAATTTTGTTAACGCCGCCCGAAACTGGGGATGTTTATTCACAATAATGGCCGCCGCTAACAAAGCAGCATTAATGGCACCGGCTTTACCAATGGCTAAAGTACCTACCGGAATACCGGCGGGCATTTGCACAATGGATAATAACGAATCCATGCCATTCAATGCCTTAGATTGCACAGGAACGCCTAGCACGGGCAGTGCCGTTTTAGCCGCCGTCATTCCCGGTAAATGCGCAGCACCACCCGCTCCGGCTATAATCACTTCCAGACCCTTTTGCTCGGCACTTTCCGCATACTCAAACAATTTATCCGGTGTACGGTGTGCGGATACGACTTCAACGGCATACGGAATACCTAAAGTATCCAACGTTTCCGTTGTAAATTGCATCGTTTCCCAATCCGATTTTGATCCCATGATAATGCCAACTAATGCAGCCATCTAACGTACCTTTTTGAATAACAATTATTATCTAGGCAGAATGCGCCCAGATGCAGTAAAACGCGCGATTATCGCACAAAAAGGCTAACGCTTATGATAAATTAACCGTTTCACAGCTCTGGAGTCCTGTTTAATGATTGCCTTGAGCTATCTGTATCTATCACGAGTTTTTTCAATACCGCAGCAAGAGGCATGTATCACGATGTATTTTTACAGGGAGTCTGGAAATTATGAGCGAACTTGAAGCACAGCGATTAGATAAATGGCTATGGGCGGCACGTTTTTTTAAAACCCGCCAACTGGCAACAGAAGCCGTCACAGGTGGAAAAGTTCATCTCAATGGTCAGCGCGCTAAGCCAGGTAAAGAGATTAAAGTAGGTACTACTTTAGTGATTGGCAAGGATCACATTCAATGGGATGTGAGTGTTATTAGTTTGAATAAGCAACGCCGACCCGCACAAGAAGCGTCTTTAATGTATAGCGAAACGCCTGAGAGCTTCAGCAAGCGGCAGCAAGCGCTTGCGTTGCAACGCGAAGAAAATGCCTTAGTGGATTACAGTATCAGAGTACGAAAGCCTAACAAAAAAGACCGTCGTTTGATTCATCAATTTAAACAAAATTGATGTTTAAAATCCCGAAAGTTAAACATTAAGCAGCTTTGTTGCAGGTTAATACGCGTAGATAGTTGATATTGCTCTCAAACTCTTTCATAATAGCCGATTTATCTACCTGAATTTAACGAGAATTCTATGCGCAGAGTCATTTTTAATCAAAAAGGCGGGGTTGGTAAATCAACCATTACATGCAATTTAGCCGCCATCAGTGCTGTCAATGGCAAGCGGACTCTGGTTATTGACTTGGATATTCAAGGTAATGCAACGCAATACCTG
>JAPLRW010000048.1 GCA_026398935.1 Methylococcales bacterium | reverse complement strand
TGGCGATAATACCCGCCAATGGTGCAACGCGTTGCCATATTTCTTCGGTGATAAACGGCATAATCGGGTGCGCTAAACGTAAAATCGTTTCTAACACCGTCAATAATGTTTTACGTGTGCCGCGTTGCGCTGCCACATCATCGGCTTGCAGCGATACTTTAGATAGCTCAAGATACCAGTCACAGTATTCGTTCCAGATAAACTCATACAACGCTTGTGCCGCGAGATCAAAACGGTATTGCTCAATGGCTTGGGTTACGGTTGTTGTCACTTCTTGTAAGCGTGAGTTGATCCAAAGATCAACCTGGCTAAAGCTACACTCGACATCGACATCGCCCTCGATAGAAGATAGACCGTTATCTTGATCCGCGGTATTCATTAACACAAAACGCGCAGCATTCCACAACTTGTTACAGAAGTTGCGATAGCCTTCGGTACGTTCTAAATCAAAACGCATTCCACAACTTGTTACAGAAGTTGCGATAGCCTTCGGTACGTTCTAAATCAAAACGAATATCGCGACCCGTTGACGCCAAGGAGGCAAAAGTAAAGCGCAACGCATCCGTACCATAAGAAGCAATACCGTCCGGGAACTGTTTACGGGTGGCTTGTTCAATTTTTTTCGCCAGATGCGGTTGCATCATGCCGGAGATACGTTTTGCAACCAATGCTTCCAAATCAATACCGTCAATAATGTCGATAGGATCGATGACGTTGCCTTTGGATTTGGACATTTTCTGTCCTTCGCTATCCCGCACCAAGCCGTGAATGTACACTTCTTTAAACGGAACTTCTCCCTGAAACTTTAGCCCCATCATAATCATTCTTGCTACCCAGAAGAAGATGATGTCAAAGCCCGTTACCAATACGCTAGTAGGGTAAAATGCCGCCAATTCAGGGGTTTTTTCAGGCCATCCCAAGGTTGAAAACGGCCATAACGCCGATGAAAACCACGTATCCAGTACATCTTCATCTTGTCTTAACGGGTAATCGCTGGCTAAGCCGTGTTTATCACGAATGGCTTGTTCTGATTTGCCCACATAAATACTGCCGTGTTCATCATACCAAGCGGGAATACGATGCCCCCACCAGATTTGTCTGGAAATACACCAATCCTGAATATTACGCATCCATTCAAAATAAGTATTTTTCCAGTTATCCGGTACAAATTTAATGTCACCGTTTTCAACTGCCGCAATCGCGGGCGCTGCTAATGGTGCAACTTTCACATACCACTGATCCGTTAACAGGGGTTCAATTACTGCCCCAGAACGATCACCACGCGGTACTTTTAAGGTATGCGGTTCGATTTTTTCTAACAGTCCTTGAACGTCTAAATCGGCAACCATTTGCTTACGTGCCGCAAAGCGCTCAAGTCCAACATACGCCAGAGGAATTAAGCCATCTTCTTCCTCTTCATTTGCGCGAACCTCGGCATCTATGGTGAAAATGTTAATTAAGCCGCCATGGGGCAGGGCTTGTATGGCGGATTCATGACGGTGGCGCGTCCAAACGTCATAATCGTTAAAATCATGTGCGGGGGTAATTTTGACGCAACCCGTACCAAATTCTGGATCAACATACTCATCAGCAATGATGGGAATCAGTCGGCCTGTTAGCGGCAGAACCACGAACTCACCCAATAAATGCTTATAACGCTCATCGTTGGGGTGAATAGCGACGGCGGCATCGCCAATCATGGTTTCAGGGCGCGTGGTAGCGACCACCAAATGCCCCGTGCCATTTGCCAGAGGATAACGCATGTACCACATGCTGCCTTGCGTATCTTCTGATAAGACTTCTAAATCCGAAACGGCGGTATGTAAAACAGGATCCCAGTTCACCAGACGTTTGCCGCGGTAAATTAAGCCTTCTTCATGCAGCTGTATAAACACATCCTGTACGGCATCGGACATGCCGTCATCCATGGTAAAGCGCTCGCGCGACCAATCCAGAGAGGAGCCCATGCGCCGTAATTGACGGGTAATGGTGCTGCCGGACTCGGCTTTCCAGTCCCATATTTTGTCGATAAACGCGTCGCGACCATAATCATGACGGGTTTTTCCTTCAGCGTTACACAGGCGTTCAACCACCATTTGCGTAGCGATACCCGCATGATCCGTACCCGCTTGCCATAAAGTGTTACGTCCCTTCATGCGCTGGTAACGGGTTAAGGCATCCATAATCGTATCTTGAAAGGCATGCCCCATATGTAAACTGCCCGTTACATTGGGCGGTGGAATCATGATGCAATAAGGATCACCTGTGCCGCTGGGTGCAAAATAGCCTTTTGCTTCCCACGTTTCATACCAGCGTTGTTCAATTGCATGTGGTGCGTAAGTTTTTTCCATGATGAGGGTCGGGTGTCAGTCAATAATCAAAGTGAATAAGCGGCACAAAGCGCGGCTTGAGTAGGGGGCGATTTTACAGCGAAAATAATTCCCGCATTTTTTGTCCGGGGCTTTCAGCGCGCATAAAAACTTCGCCAACCAAGAAGGCGTAGAT
>JAPLRW010000113.1 GCA_026398935.1 Methylococcales bacterium | reverse complement strand
CGTAGCCCCAATTTTGCCGAGGTAATCGGTCCTATAGTACTTCCGCACGGTAAATCAGTTCGATGTGAATACACTTGGTAGGGTACGTCTGCGATCTCACACCAGCGAGCAAACATGGCGACTGAGGTGCTTTCGGACGCATAGCGATGATTGGCATTGACTTTAATCACAGGACCGCTATTCACCATCACTTTGTGTTCTGAATCATACGCTTGTGGAAAGTTGGGTTGGTAAGCATGCGCCATATCGGCACTCACTAAAAAACTACGCGCCAATGCGCGTTGATAATCTTCGCGACCAACGTGAGTGGCTAAGGCAATGCGCTCAAGTACATCGGGTAAAAAACTGCCTTCAGCGCCTTTGCTGGAACAACTGCCGATTTCTTCGTGGTCAAAAAAAGCGACCACTAACGTACTCTCCGACGATAAAACTGACTCGTCCAATAACGCCGATAAACTGGCATGGCAGGAGGCTAAATTGTCTAGTTGGCTGTTTGCATAAAACGCCTGATCAGCGCCCCAAAACGCGCCTTTTTGCGTATCATAAACATTGAATTCATACCCTAAAATCTGCTCTTTTGGAATGCCAGTAGGCTGCTCTAATAGCGTATAAAAGTAATCTTTAGGTAATTGTTCCATAATGGCCGTCTTTAGCAATAAGGGCAATTCTGTTTGTTTTTGAAATTTTAAGCCATCGTCGTTCACATTTCTGTTCATATGAATGGCTAGATTAGGCAGACGCAACAAGGGCGAGTCAAACCGCAGTAATGTTGATGCTAGTGTACCGTCATTTTGTTTATAACTAATGCGCCCCGCTAGGCTTAAATCCCGATCACTGAATGTCGCTAAAATAGGGCCGCCATACACCTCTACACCCAAGCGCAACCAGCCGTCCATTATATGCGCTGCATTAGGCTTAACACGAAGACCGGGGGAGTCGGTATGCGCACCGACGATTTTATAGGCACTTTCTGCAATGGATTTATTTCCGACCACAAAAGCAATAATTGAGGAGTCATCCCGGATAACGAAGTAGCGTCCGCCGATGTCTAAAGACCACTTGTCTGTTTCTAACAGCGGTTGAAATTGAAAACCCACTAACCACTGTTTAATACTTTCAACGGCATGCCAAGGACTTGGGCTGGCATCAATAAAATTCAGCAACTGTTCAACCTGCTGATGTGCAATCTCTTTTTTCTTAGGCATTGGATTTATCCTTACGCTGACTACCTTGTAAGCACGTCACTGTTTATAGCTTCCTCGCCCAGGCCTGGCTAAATTCAGCGGGTAATTTTTGTTTAGCAGCATTGGCTTGCGCAGTGGAGTCAAATGATCCATAAACAACCAGGTATTTTTCACGGCCATCCTTATTAACAGTGATTGTTCTCAGGTTTGAGCCCAGCGCACTGTGTTTACGCATAAAGTCTTCGAGTAACGCTTGTTGCGTAAACGCAATAACCTGCAAAGTATAATGACCTTTAGATGCCTTTTCTGGCTCCTGATCCTGATTTAGTGCCGTATTTTTATTCGCTGCATCATTGATCGCTGGCGTTTCTTGGTGATCCACTGCGGTGCGTTTCTCCTTATCTGCTTCAGCCAGGGTTCGCGTGGGAACACCTTCAGCTGAGCGTGAATCGTCAATCGATTCAGTATTAGATCGCACAGAAGGGGGGGGTGGGGGTATCAATGGTTCATATCCATCAGCCAATACCCATTCACCGTCTCCAAACGTGGCAGGTTTTGCTTTTTTAGTCGGTGCGGGTTTAACCACTTCAGCAACCAGCACTTTTTCTTTTATTGCCGGAGTTGGTTTTTTAATCTGCTCAGGTTTAATTACCTCCGCAACCAATACTTTTTCTTTTATCAATTTGGGTGGTTTAGCGGTATTGGTAATGACATCATCCGCTACGAGAGGCTTGTGGGCAGGTTTTTCAAGCTTGTTTGGCATTATTGCAGAAACACCCGGCACAGGTTCATCCTTCGGCGAGTCTTTTGTCGTATTTGCTTGTGGCGTTGCGATACCAGAAGCATCTTCAGAGGGCATGATTTCAACTTTCAATTGCTCAGCAATGGTGGCGAGATTGTTAACCTCAACCGTATCTAATGCATCCCCTTCGTGCGCTCGCCCATAACCGCTGTATAAATCCGGTTTACCAATCGCTTCGGGTGAGACCAGCTTACTGACTTGTCCTGACGGGGTAATAACTTCAACGGGCGCATCAGGCGCGGGCGTTGTCTGTCCTGGAATAACCAGCGGAGCAACCGCGCGATCTATCGGTTTAGTCTCTGAGGCGGTCGATGTTTTATCGGGGGTGGACAGGGTGATATCGACTGCAATTCCCCCAGCAATCACTGCTGCTATTAGCAGCGCATAAAGCCAGTTCACTTTTTTTATCCCGCTGACGCTCAATAAATCAGGCAAGGCATCCGGCATTCTGCCAGGAATACCCTGCGTTTTTTTATACAGCTGTTCGCGCATCGCATTATTAATTTGATAAACTCGACCGGAATTACTTCCTGAATCAAGGTCATCATCTACCGCATTAATTGCGCCTGAAGCATCCATTTTGGTGGATAAATGCCGCAAATATTCACCACATTGTGTTTCTGACAGCGGGGGTATTTCAATAAAATGGCATTCATCAACCGTCGGATCCGTAGTGCGCTTAAGCACCAAATCTTCATCGGTTAATGAAAAGACAACTCTTAAGCTAGGAAGATGTGTGGCATATTGCATAAGAGTGGTCATCAGGCCAGGAAGCATAAGTCCTGCGTCATCAACCAATAGCACCACCCGCCGATTCAGTGTGTCCAGTTCGCGTAATAACCGATCCAAGCGTTGTGCGTCAGTACCCGAACCAACATCGGTTAAGCCACTCAGCAAATGTGCCTGAATTTGTTCAAAATTTAGCTGTTCTGTTGCAGATAAAAAAATGATCGGCCAATCGCTTGCGGTACGCTTTTGGAACACATCCAGTAAGGTTGTCTTGCCAATGCCTTTTGGCCCGCAGATAATTAACGATTGTTTTAAATTGGTAATTAAATGGATTAATAAATCCAGTTTTTGCGTACGCTCCTGCGTAATTAACGCCGCAATAACATTTCTTGGGCGTCCTTGTTGGATTTTTTTTATTTGATCACTAAGTTGTTCACTGGCGGCCATAATGTTTAAGCGTCTGTACTAATAAATTACGATCTACTGACATCGGCAATGCAGCCTCACCCATTTTTTTGAGTAAAATCAGTCGAATGTCACCGTCTACATTTTTCTTATCCACCGCCATTAAGTCCAGAAAGCGCTCGACATCCATCTCTTCCGGCGGTGTTATTGGCAGCCGTGCCGCTTTAAAAATATGCTCTATTCGCGCAACATCCGTATCAGTTAGCCAACCTTTAGCACGAGAAACATCCGCCGCTAAACAGGTTCCAATGGCAACCGCTTCGCCGTGCAGGTACGTACCATAGCCGATACCCGTTTCAATCGCATGCCCAAAGGTATGCCCTAAATTGAGTGTTGCGCGGACACTGGATTCAAATTCATCCTCCATGACCACCTGCGCTTTATTGCGGCAAGAGCGCTCAATGGCAAAAGCCAATGCGTCCTTGTCACGCGCTAACAACGCGTACATATTTTCTTCCAGCCATTCAAAAAAATCGAGATCCCGAATCAAACCGTACTTAATTACTTCTGCTAAGCCCGCCGATAATTGCCGGTCATCTAGGGTACTTAATACGGCAGTATCTGCAATAACACATTGTGGTTGATAAAATGCGCCAATCATATTTTTGCCTAACACATGATTAACACCGGTTTTACCACCTACGGATGAATCTACTTGCGCTAACAACGTGGTTGGGATTTGGATAAAAGCAATGCCGCGCTGATAACAAGCTGCTGCAAATCCGCCCATATCGCCAACAACCCCGCCGCCTAAGGCGATTAGGGTGGCGCTACGGCCAAATTGCACGGTCAATAGTTTTCCAAAAATAGTATCAACGGATGCCAAGGTTTTAAATTGCTCACCATCCGGTAAAATCACCGTGGCAACATTATAGCTACCCAGCGCACTTTCTAATGCCGCCAAATACAACGGCGCTATCTTTTCATTGGTCACAATGAGCACCTGTTTCGACTTTATGAAATGGCTCCATAAGGCGACATTACTATAAAGACCCTCCCCAATAAAAATAGGGTAACTGCGCTCCGCTAAATCAACCTGTAGTGTTTTCATAAAGCGTTAGTTATTAACAAGCTCGTACGCGCTAAGAATTTCCTTAACAACCGATTTGCTTTGTAAGTCACCGGTGTTCACCTCAAAATCGGCACACTCTTTATACAGCGCTTCTCTTTCAGCAAATAATTGTTCTACACGCGCACGCGGATCATTGGTTTGTAATAAAGGGCGATGTGCATCGCGTTTTGTTCGCTCCACAATTTTATCCACCGAACAATACAAGTACACGACAAAGCCATTCGATTGCAAACGTTGTCTATTTTCCTCGCGCAAAACCGCGCCGCCACCCGTAGCTAAAACGATACCGCGCAATTCGGTTAATTGCTGAATCATTTTTTGCTCTCTATTTCTAAAGCCGTCTTCTCCTTCAAACTCAAAGATAGTCGGAATATCGACGCCTGTCGATTCCTCAATGGCTTTGTCGCTATCGTAAAAAGGCAGCTGTAATGCGCGCGCCAATTGCCTGCCAATGGTGGTTTTACCTGCGCCCATTAAGCCTATTAAATAAATATTTTCTGATTGTTTCATTATGTCTCTAAGAAGTCGTTATTTTACAATAACACATCACTCACTGTTAAAATTCTCTCAACGATCAAGAGGCGTGTAAATGTTTTCGCCATTTTAACATTATTACTTGCTGTACTAAATGAATTCACTGTACAACCTGATGCGTAATCGAATTAAAACGGGATGCTATTTTTCAACTAATTGAAAATAAATGATTATTTTTTGAAAATAAGACTTTTTAAACGTAAAAAAGGGTTTTAATCGTCGCTGTATTTTTTAAGCCATCTAAATAGACGATTTAATCCGCTATGCATCACTTATCCGCTACTTATTCGGCAGAGGCAACCTGCGTTTGGAAAGGTATGTCTCCAGTACCTTTCCGCGCTGCTGGGTGTATCTTATTTAGCAACAACCTCTGTATTTACCACTTTAGGGGTTACAAAGATCAATAATTCTCGCTTAACGTCAGAACTAGATTTTTTTGTAAATAAGAAGCCGATTCCGGGCAGTTCGGCTAAAAAAGGGACTTTACTAACACTGCTGTTAAATTCACTTTCAAAAACGCCGCCTAAAACTACCGTTTCACCATCATTAACTGTGACGGTGGTATCTACTTCTCTCCCATTAATAGCCACATTGCCATTCGCTAAAACATTAGGTTGATCTTTGGTAATGTTTAAATTCATGGTTATGCTGCCACTGGGAGTAATTTGTGGCGTAACATTCAGTTTTAGATAGGCATCTTTAAACACTGTATTTGAGATGGTTCCACCATTTGCTCCAGCCGTCGTTACGGTATAGGGAAGCTGTACACCCTGCTTTATCATCGCTTTACAACGATCAGATGTCATCACGCGGGGATTAGAGAGTACTTCGCCGTTACCTGCATCTTGTAATGCTGAAAGCTCCAGATTTAAAACATAGTCAGCACCTCTTGCCAAGGTCATACCCAATGCGCCAGGAGGTGTTCCGGCTATAGCGGCTGCCCCCATATCCACTAGCATATTTTTTACATCCAGGCTGCCATCTATATTGCCGTTTGTGCCCGTTGTACCATTTACGGGATTTTGACCGCCTCCAATCGCAAAGGTTTTATCGCCACCAACATTCGCTGCTTTAGCCACACCAAATCTAACGCCTAAGGTTTTGGCAAAATTGTCCGATGCGATGGCGATACGTGATTCAATCATTACTTGCCGTACCGGTTTATCCAATAGCTCAATCAATTTTCTAATTTCAGCAATCTTATCGCCGGTATCTTTAATAATAAGGGTATTGGTACGACCATCAACAACCGCTGTACCCCGCACGGACAATAAGCGGTAAATATCCGTTTGGCCATTCTGACCATTCTGACCATTCTGACCATTTTGACCATTTTGACCATTTTGACCGTTTCCTTGTCCAGATTGACTTCCCGACAAACCGGAATTTGAGATATTACAGCCATCAAAACCGCCTGTCGAACTTCCCATAATTAAGGTTCTAAAGTTCTCGGCTTTTGCATAATTGATTTGAATGTATTCTGTTTTTAAAATCTCCAGCTGCTCAACCACTTTTTTAGCGGCTAATTCATCGGTTTCAATTTTGTTAATATCCGCCGTTGGTGCGACTAAAATCACCGAGCCATTTTGACGTTTGGACAATCCTTTTGATTTTAAAATTAAATCCAATGCCTGATCCCAAGGCACATCATTCATTTGTAAGGTTACTTTACCGGTGACATTATCCGCTGCCACGACATTTAATTTGGTAAAGTCAGCCAGTATCTGTAACACTGAACGTATTTCAATGTCTTGAAAATTAAGCGATAATTTCTCGCCGACATACGGGTTCTTTTCTTTGTCTAGGGTGATTTTTTCTGTTTGCGTCAAAGGTCTGAATTCTATGGTTAAATTTCCGTCCGACTGAAAGGACGAATAATCATAATTGCCATTCATCGGGGTAATGTTTAACACCGAGTTAGCGCCTCTCGCCAGCAGTTCAATGCGTTTAACCGGCGTTGCAAAATCCGACACGTCCAATTGCTTGGATAAGCTAGGGGGCAGTGAGGTGTTTAAAAAATTAACCACGACCTTGCCGCCCGTTTCTTTGGTGTCAATCATGGTATTGGCATTGGCCAATGCGATGATGATCCGTCCTTCTCCTTTGTCGCCACGTTTAAAATCAATGGCGGAGATTCCTTGTTTAGGCAGGAACTTCGGCACAGATGGGCTATAGCTTGGTGCTGGCGAGGTCTGTTGACTGACAACTGCTGGAGCCGTTTTAGTTGATAAGGTCAGCAAGACCTGATTACCTTTAACATCCAGTTGATACGGTACTGACTGCAAAAGATTCACGACTAATCGTGTCCTACCTTGCACTTCAATGACGTTAACATTGGTAATGATGCCGGAATTGATGGGTACATTTTTCTTATTCAATCCGTTACTCAGACTGGCAAAATCCAAGGCGATACGTGCCGGATTATCGGTTTTAAATACCTGTGGTGTGACGATGTCGCCGTCTATTTGTAATTGTATCTGCGCTTTTCCGCCACTCAGTGTTACCACATCAATGGCTTGTAAGACTGCATTATCCGCCTGAGCCACCATCATATGCATGAGTCCGAGTATCAAACCAATGCCTAAGCGACTTAAAAAAAGGAGTCCCTGCTGTTTTAATACGTGCCTGTCTTGTTTAATACACATAATTCAATAACCTTAAAATCACTCAGCCAATACCAATGGTAATTCTTGTTCTTGTTCGCGCCATGTTCCAGGCTTATCCGGTACAATTTCCATCAGCTCTATTTTATCCGGGGCAATTCGAAGAATTTTTCCGTAATTAGAGCCCATATAATCGCCAACCTTGACCCGATAAACCGTGCCAAGCCCTCCATCCTTAGCGCTTGCATCCGCATTAACTTTTATCAATCCCCATAGCGCTGAATTGACATTCATTGTGCCCACCATTTTTAGAGCATCTAAAGGGTAGTGTTCCAAATCTTCTTTTTGATGCAAAGGATCCGGTTTAATGCCCGATCCTGCAAATTTATCTGCCATATCTTCTTGGGCATTTTCCACAACCGCCGCGAAGGGATCACGCACGTTTTCACCATTAAATAAAAAGGGTTCAACCACTTTAATTTCAGGCAAGGGTTTTATCGGTAATTTCGGCTTAGCCTTGATGTCGGCAATGTATTTTTGTAAGTCTGAAAAATCCGGCTGACTACAGCCAGCCAAACAAAGACTTAAGCCAATACTGGCTAAGACGCTTAAAATGCGGCGGGTAACAGCTGTTATGCTATTGATCATTGTGCAGACCCTTTTCTGATTTTTGGCGTCGCCGTCGCACTGACTTCAGCGCCTTGTTCATTATAGGTTTTAATCGTCGCATTCATATGTAAGCGCGCGTCCCTCACTTTGCCTTGCATCGGTGCGTCATTAGGTACTAACGGCTGAATATTAACGTCATGTACCGTTACTACTCTAGGTAAGGATGCAAGGCCACTAACAAAAGAACCTAGCTGTGCGTAGTGTCCAATGACTTCAATATCAATCGGCAGTTCCGTATAAAACTCTTTGTGTACTTCCTGTTTGGGTTGAAATAATTTAAACTCTAAGCCATTTGCCAAACCGGTTTGCGAAATATCAATCAATAAACTGGCTACCTCTGCCTTAGTTGGCATCTGCTTAACCATTTCACCTAACGATGCTTCAATTTCTTCAAGTTGCGCCAAGTAATCTTGTAAGTTAATGGCTTTTTCCTGTTTCTGATCAAAAGCCAGTTTCAAGTCTTCCTCTTGCTTTTCGAGTGCCGCTAGCTCATCGGTTTGTGGCAGTGTATCGTAATACACCCCCGCTCCTGCCACGAGCACGCAAACAATCGCGATAGTCGCTGCTCTTATGGGTAATGGCCAAGCACCAGCGGCATTAAAATCCCAGTTTATGTCTGATAAATTCATGGCTGATCTCCGGCGTCCGCTTTAGTATCGGAGCGTCCTTGCGTCGCCATTAGGGTAAAATCGCTCAACTGACCACTCCCGCTCTCTTTACCGTTTTGAGCCGATAATTCTTGTTGACCTTTAATAACGCTTAACTGGGGAGCGCTTAACCACGGTGTTAATTCAATCTTCACTAATAGCTTGTTTTTCTTCTCTTCAATTTCTTTAATTTCAATAATTTTTTTATCAACCACATCAATTTCGGATTGTAATAACTGATTGCGTGCCGTTTGATGCGTTTTTAAACCTTCAATATGCATGTGTACCGCCGCCATGATTGACAATACTAAGGCCGCAGCTAATCCAATGGCGGTTAAAAAGTCACGTTGTTTTTGTTGCCGCAGCTCTTCACGCCAAGGTAATAAGTTAATTTTTACCATTAATCAAAGCTCCTTAATGCCAATCCACACGCAACCATGAGTGCGGGAGCATCATTACTCAATCCTTGAGGTTTAATACGGCTGGATAACGCCATATTAACAAAGGGGTTCGCAACAAATGCTTTAATGCCGAGCTCTTGCTCCACTAATTTCTCAAGACCAGCAATGGACGCACAGCCACCCGCTAATACGACACAACTGACATTGCGATTAACGCTGGAAGAGACAAAAAACTGTAAAGAGCGCGCAATTTGCTGCACCATTGAGCGTTTAAAGGGTTCGAGAACGTCGCTTTCATAATTATCTGGCAATCCGCCATGACGTTTGGCCATCCCTGCCTCTTCGTAAGACAAGCCATAACGCCGCTGAATTTCTTCGGTTAATTGCTTGCCGCCAAAACTCTGCTCACGGGTGTATACGGTGCGATAATTATGTAAAACATTTAAAGTGGCCATCGTCGCGCCAATATCGGCTATCGCAATGGTTTGTCCTTCAATGGCGTCAGGTAATTGATTGGACAGCAACACAAAGGCATTTTCCATGGCAAATGCTTCAACATCGACGATTTTTGCTTTTAAACCTGCCAAATTCAAGGCTTCAACACGGTCTTCAACATTTTCACGTCGCGATGCCGCGAGTAATACATCCATCACATCATGATCGCGTTCATTAATGCCCTGCACTTCAAAATCCAGACTCACTTCGTCCAGCGAAAACGGCACGTATTGATCGGCTTCAACCAGGATTTGCTGCTCTATTTCATCTTCGCTATACGACGCGGGCATCGGAATAATTTTTGTCATTACCGATGATCCAGCGACCGCGACACAGGCATTTTTAAGTTTAGTACCTGAGTGCTTGACTACTTTTTTAAGGGTTTCGGCAATAATTTCGACATTGGCAATGTTTTTATCCACCACCGCATCTTGCGGCAACGCGGCTACGGCATAACTTTCAACTCTATATCGCTCGCCATCGCGACTGAGCTCCAGTAGCTTGATTGCGGCGGTACTAATATCAACCCCCAGCACGGCATTCTGCTTTCGATTAAACCAATTCATGCGCAGTACCTTAAAAAAACCTGATAATGACAATGTTCCATAAAATACTTTGCTCTTTAATTACAACGGGTTAATGAAAATGTTTAATATTATTGTTAACTGTGAGGTAAAGTATAGTAATCTTTTGATTTTTTTAAACCTTAACAAATGAAAAATTTATTAAGGCAACGTATTTATAGTCAGTGTAGAGCAATCCTAGAAACGCCGCGGCGAGAGCAATTGCTTGACGTATCTCGCCGTTACACAGGGAATATGCTCAAGCGATTATTTTTTATTCCACTGCCATTAGGTGCGCAAGGTAGGTTAAAAATTTACAGCCGCTAACTAATCTATTTAAATAGAAACATCTTATAAGATATTAATTATCCAGACAAGTTAAACCTGTTCAATTGCAATCCTATCATCTATGGGCGCAGGTGAATGTGACCATTCTTGTGATGTGTCACTGAATACGGGTGAGTAATGTGTGTGGATAGCGTTGTCATCAGTACCCATGATCTCGCCATTAAAAAATATCGATATATATATTTTATGCAGTCAGGTTTTTGGTTTTTTAGTAAATGATTGAAATAGTCGGGATATTAGTGAGGAGAGGTATACCGCAGAAATTACGCGCATCAGGATCGGGACATCTGGCAGAAACAGTACGACAACTATCAAAAGTACTGGCAAGGAGATCGATTGTTAGTCGTGGATGATGTTGATTGGGAATGGTTTGGTCGAAATAAATGGTTGCTACGGATTAAATCGTAATCCCTTCAGCCGTCTCCGGCTGAAGGGATTATAGCCTTACATTACAATACGAATTACATCCAACCTTCAAAGGTTATCACTGAACCTACCGTAGTAATCGCTTCTGGACTGCTGGCTAACTCTACCGCCAATACGCCTCTATCTAGCGTGCCATTGTCCAGTTGTGGTTGATATTTATTCAGTTCCTCTATGCTGGCGGCTCTATCAAAGGTATTTTGATAGAGTGTTTGAATGTAATCCTGATTGCTCAGGTTTTGCAAATGCGCATGATCCTGCAGCCAATTGGTAATGCCCGTGGGATCAACATGGCTTTGCAGTGCTTGTACACCCAGTTGCCATTCATCCGCACTGGCACTGCGATTAAGGAAGGTATGCACCAGACGAGCCAGATCGCCTTCCTGTTTATTATGAGCCAGTACCACGTTTTCACCGCTATCAAACGTCAGCATTTCGGCATTGGTCAGGTTAACCATGGCACCGTCGGTGAGCTGTGTCAGTTCCAGTACGCCGCCTTTTTGTGCCAAGTGCATATCGTTTAAACTGCCGCGCAGATGCAATACGTCAAAACCGCGCGCGCCATCCACATTCAACCCCAAGCCTAACGGCAAGTAACCTTGATCATTGGCGTCGCTGCCCGTGAGGTTGCGCTGCGCATCTAGGTTTAAGATGGCAGGATTTCCAGAGAGGCCTGCCAATAAATCCGCTGGCGTAGAACTGCTCAGCTTAGCCGCTTCCGGCAATGTCAGGAATGCGTTAACAATAGCGTTGGCAGTGCTGGTACTGAGGTGTTGCTGCACATACGCCCCTTCGTCGGGTGTTAAATCACGGTGCAGCCAAGTACCCACCAGATGTGCGGCTACCGCTTCGCCTTGACTGTGCGCAAGGGTTAAGGTGGTACCGCTATCAAAGCGAATCTGTTCCACATCGGTAAAGCGATCCTGTTCGCCGATTTTATTCTGCGTGAGAATGACGGTGGCACCTTCAGTGCTGACCTGATAATCGGTCAATGTGCCGCTTTGTAGCGCAACATCAAAGCCAAAACCGCCATTCATGCGGTCATTGCCGCTGCCGCCACTGACCTGATCATTGCCTGCCCCACCGTAAACAGCATCATTGCCCGCGTCGCCAAAGGTTTGATCATTACCGTCTAAACTACCAATGGTATCGTTACCCCCCCGTCCATGTAAAATATCATCATCAGCCCCCAGCACAATGAACTGATCTTCATTATCACCGACCACAAAGTTTCGACCCTCTCCCCCTTGCACTCGCACGGCACCGATAATAATGGCAAACTCGACATCATTTAGCAGTAACTGCGTGCCTTTCGGTAAATTACGCACATCAATCACCAACGCTTCTTGGCGTTGTGGATGCGCCGTATCGCCCTCACCTGTTCCGGTCGCACCGGTAATGACAATGGGCTGGGTCGGATTCGGTGGCGTCGTACCACTGGTAAAACTAATGGTTCTCACCGTGACTTGCGCTTCATCGGTTACTTTGGGTATATAGGCATCAATACCCTCTTGTAAAATGGCTTGAAAGTTTGCTGGCGATGTTGCACGAGGCTCAGCCGCGGCAATCAACATTTCCCGCAAGGTTAAGGGCGTAGTCGGACTGGGCGTACTGGCTTCCGAGGTTAAGCCAACGCCAGTGGGTACACTGATGCCCAGTAGCACATTACCTGCACTGTCTTTTGCCAGCGGAATGTCGGCACCCGTTGTGGAAGCAATTTCTTCCTTACGGGTTTCTTCTACAATAGGAATGGTGGTAACAACCGTTGCCAGAATAACTGTTTTTGACTCCCCTGTTCCTGGATCCGTTACCGTTGTGGTGGTGCTTGTCGAGGTGTCTGTGATCACGACACCATCGACTGTTTGTGGTACGGGAACGGGCGCTGGAGCTGGAGCTGGAGCTGGAGCTGGAGCTGGAGCTGGAGCTGGAGCTGGAGCTGGAGCTGGAGCTGGAGCTGGCGATGGAGCTGGCGATGGAGTAAAGGTAGGCTGAGGCGCATTAACCGCACTCAGGTTATAGGTTGCATGCGTCACTGGATTAACCGCATCATCTACCGCGATAGCAATACTGGCCGCACCGGCAGCGGCTGCCGTGAAGTTTGCATTTGCAAGCAAGGCATTCAGTTGCGTTGCCGTGCCACTGAGCTGGATGCCCGCAATCGCCGTATTAAGGTCGGTTAAGCCCCCTAAGTTGCCATTAGAGGGGGTCAGCGTCACTGACAGGACTTCGTTCGCTTCAGGGCCTGCGACCGTAAAACCACTCAGTACTGCAGTAAACCCGGCGGTAACGTTTTGAGCGGTACTTGGCAAACCAGCCACCACCGGTGCTTCGTTAACATTGGTGACATCAAACGTAAAGCTGTGTACAGAAACAGAGCCATCGGCAGAGGTTGCTTTAACGAACATAGTACGCGTAGTACCCGCTTCATAGTCAATAATGCCTGCAACAGTGACGACACCTGTTGTCGTATTAACCGCAAATTCTCCGGCCGTATAGCTGCCCGTACCATCTGCCGCCCCTACCAGACTATATACGACGGTGTTATTAGCGGCATCGCCAT
>JAPLRW010000199.1 GCA_026398935.1 Methylococcales bacterium | reverse complement strand
TTTTTATTGTTCAAGTCAGTTGGGTACCGTTTAATTTTTGATCTGCGCTTCTTACTGCTCATTGGTTAAATGTTCAGTATTTTATCCCATTGCCATCCTTGACACTTTTAAAACACGCACTTAGCAATGGTCACAATAGCGGATTGCTTCTTTAGAAGTTCACTCGCGACTTGCTGATTGAATGGATTATCTTCTACCAACAGTATTCGTGCGCCATTCAATACGTTTAAATTATCCGGATTATCGATAACAGAAACCTCCAGACAGTGTTTATCAGGCTTTGCCAATGTTAGCGTGATCCAAAATACGCTACCACAGCCTTTCTGACTGTCAATGCCGATGTCCCCCGCCATCAAGTCAGTGACTTGTTTGCAAATCGCCAACCCTAAACCTGTACCGCCATATTTGCGCGTAATGGAATTGTCCGCCTGCTGAAAAGGTTGAAACAACGCGTCCTGCTCCGCATCACTTGAGCCGATACCACTGTCCGTCACTGTGAATTTCAAGGTGCAATCCTGCGCTGTTTCTGATAGCAAGTGTATCTTGAGCATCACCTCCCCGCCTTGCTCCGTAAACTTATGGGCGTTGCTAATGAAATTGATCAGAACCTGTTGAATCCGTAATTCATCACCGTGTACGCAATCAGGAATTAACCTGTCGACATCAATTTTAAAATCAAGGCCTTTCTTTGCCATTGATTCAGAAAACAAACTGTATAAATTTTCTGTGAATGGCTCAAAACTGAATGCATGCGGGTTAAGCGCCATCTTGCCCGCTTCAATTTTAGAAAAATCCAGAATATCGTTAACAACGCTTAATAGATGCTCACCGGAATAATGGATTTTTTGTACATAATCTCGTTGCTTCGTTGCTGTTTCTGGCAATGAGTCTAACGCCAAATACGCCATGCCAAGGATGCTATTGATAGGCGTCCGAATTTCATGGCTCATATTGGATAGAAAATTACTTTTGGCAAGGGCGGCTTCTTCTGCTTTCAGCTTGGCGCTTTCCAGTTCTTGGGTTCTTTTTTTAACACGGGCATCTAAATTTTTCAGTGCAGAACTCAAGCGTTTTTCACTTCGTCGCAATGATTCTTGTGTCTCGCTTAATTGAATATACGGCAGCAAGTATTGTTCAATAAAGATGCCTCTAAAAATAAAACTGTACGCGATGACTTTATACTGATGCCCAAATAAATTGTATAGGTCAGTAACATCCGTATAAAAAGTGAAGAATAATTCGCTCAACGCCGCAATACAACAAGCACCAAACAAATAAACCAGCGTATCGCTCGGTGCGTATCGAATTCTGTTGAGGCAAATTAACGCGAGTGCAAAATAAGCAGCGGTAAGAGAATATTCACAATAAATTTTAAAGGGGGTCAGACCTTGCCCAGCAATAAACGTTTGTGGCAACCAGTCAGGATGAAAAAAAATGATCCGGGCGATCAGTGTGACCGATAACAATACAACGAGTAAAGACCATTGCGCATAATGCAAAGGGCGTTTGGGCAACAATACAAACAAGCCAATGCCACATAATGCAAATATCCGCGCAAACAACCAAAAAGCAATGGCTTTTTCTGGGGTACTGGGGGTTAAAAAATCGGGCATGCCTTGGTACGAAAGGGTGTGAAATAAATCCAGTAGCGCCGTACCAAAAAAAGCACTGCCGAAAAAAATAAAATGCCGTGCCTGCTCTTTTTTATAAGACAGCCAACTACTTAAAAACACCATGACAGAAACAACAATAGCCATTACTTCCAATATGGTATGCACGGATGCGTAATGGGTGATTTTTATCGTATAGAAGGTTATTGATGCTCTGGAAAGCAGCATGACAGCGACCAGTAGACCTAATGCAAAAAATATTTTTTTTAGCTCTTTTTGATAATGACTATCGGGCGTAATACTTTTCCAATCTAGCACGCTATCACCTATGGTTTTATTTTTTGGCGATGGGTTAAAACGAGTCAGAATCAACATAAACAATCCGTGACGCGTTACTATTTGGCATTTACTATCTGAAAGATAGGTCAGTATATTCGTGCCTTTTTTGTAGAGAATAGCATCTTTTTGGACGTAGTAGCTCTTGAAATTTAGCATTGGTTTTTCAATGGCTAAAGTCGATAATGAGGACAAAGGTAGCAGGCGATAACGCCCTTGTAACCCCGCAAATTAAGTTTTTCGCGTTATCCATTAAAATCCTTTAAACTCAGTCTGCGTGGAATTTGCAAAAATTACTTGGATGCCGCTAGGGTTTTTACTGTGTAAGTGTTGGAGGTAGGTTATGAATACTGTGTTTTACGGGTTAATCCTGTTACTGAATGTTACGTTACTTCACGCGCAGGCACTCACGCCTGAACACGTTCCTGAGCCGCTAAAGCCTTGGATAGATTGGGTGCTACACGATGAGATTGAGCGTGACTGCCCTTTCTTATACAACCAGTATGATCAAAAGCAATGTGGCTGGCCTGCACAATTAACCTTGGAATTAAATCCTACGCAAGGGCGATTTGTTAGTCATTGGCACGTTTATCAAGATAGCTGGGTATTTTTGCCCGGCGATGAACAGTATTGGCCGCAACAAGTGATGCTTAATCAACAACCCGCGGTAGTCATCGCGAAAGAAGGCCGTCCGTCCATAAAACTCATACCGGGGCAGTATGAAATTAAAGGCAGTTTTAACTGGGATTTTATTCCAGAACAGCTGCGTATCCCCGACAATACTGGCTTAATTAAGCTGAGCATTAATAACACACCGATTGCGCTACCCAGTATTAAAGAGGGTCTGTTATGGCTTAAAGACAGTGAGCGCGGCGCGGTTCTGGACGGCAAACTATCTGACAAGCTGGACTTGCAGGTGTTTAGACAGGTCATTGACGACGTGCCGTTACAGCTATTAACCCACATTGAACTGGATGTTGCAGGCAGCGCCCGTGAGGTTAAATTATCTCAAGCGCTGCTACACGATTTTATCGCTATGCGCCTAGATAGCCCTTTACCCGCGCGTTTGGAAGCGGATGGGCAATTAGTGGTACAAGTGCGTCCGGGGCATTGGCAGCTCACTTTGCTCGCCAGACAAGCCACCCCTGCCGATAGCTTAGCCTTGCAGCCCTTACCCAATTGGCCAAGCACTGAAGTATGGGCATTTGCAGCGCAACCGTCATTACGCGTTGTCGAAGTGACTGACTTGCCCGCGATTGACCCTACGCAGACTAATTTACCCGCCGATTGGCAGAGCTTACCCGCGTATCGTATTCAGGCAGGACAAGCCATGCATTTCAAGCTAATGCGCCGTGGTAATCCTGACCCTGAGCCGAATCAACTGAGTTTAAAGCGCCAGCTCTGGCTAGATTTTGATGGCTTAGGCTATACCATGAATGACCAAATTAGCGGCACGATGACGCGCGATTGGCGCTTGAATGTCTTAGCTGAAACCGCACTAGGTAAAGTGAGTTTAAATACGCAAAGTCAGCTGATTACACGTTCAGCTTCTGGTGATGTGGGCTTTGAAGTGCGTGAGGGCTCGCTCAATGTGCAGGCGGATAGCCGCTATCAGGGAAATATTAGTGATATAAGCGTCACGGGCTGGCAACAAACTTTTCATCAGGTAACAACCGACATCAATTTACCGCCCGGCTGGCGGCTGTTCGCGGCAAGCGGCGTGGATAATGTACCGGATAGC
Source organism: Methylococcales bacterium (assembly GCA_026398935.1). GTDB lineage: Bacteria > Pseudomonadota > Gammaproteobacteria > Methylococcales > Methylomonadaceae > SXIZ01. The sequence goes on along the minus strand of JAPLRW010000199.1, from coordinate 120 downwards.
TGGGTGACACGCTGGACATTATTGGATATTTTTATGGTGTTGATTGCTTCGTTGGCAGTGGCACATTTATACCCTAATCTTTCCATTGGGCACACGTACCCTGATTGTCCAATCGGGCAC
>JAPLRW010000034.1 GCA_026398935.1 Methylococcales bacterium | reverse complement strand
TAATCCTTTGACCGCTGCCAAGGCAACTTTCGCCTTTTCTGCACTTGTAAAAATCTTCCGTTTGTTCTCGCTCATTGTTAACCCTTTTCCATGACAGGGTATAGCTTAAACTATTGTCCTGATTTCGGGGTCCACTATAGATATAGATAATCCGGATATTTGTTTAGCTCTCTACGACATTACCGAACGCAGACGTGCGGAGAAAAGTGTGCTTTGTTTGAATGAGAAGCTGGAAGGAAAAGTACTAACACAGACAACGGAACTTATTGATAGTAATATTAATTTAAAAGAAAAAATACAGGAACTGCATTATTCAGAAGCACAGTTAAAGGAGCGGGAGGCTAATCTTAAGTCCATTTTTAATGCCTCTGTTGATGGCATTATTACAACGGACATACACGGTATTATTGTATCGGTTAATCCCGCTATTACCGACATGTTTGGTTACGAAAAAGAAGAATTAGTGGGCGAGAGTTTTTTTAAACTGACAGAAAATCCTCAGTACAAAAGAAACAATGCCCACAAAAAAAAATACCCTAAAACGCCGATACCTAAAATGATTGGCAAAATCCGTGAAATTGAAGGCTTTCGTAAAGATGGCACGAGCATCCCTATTGATTTGTCTGTCGCGCAATTAACGCTGGCTGGACACAGCTTCTTTACCAGTATTTTACGCGATGTAAGCTCACGCAAAGAACAAGAACAATTAGACAAAATTCATTTAGATGAACTGGCTCATGTTACCCGTCTAGGACTGATGGGACAAATGGCCTCAGGCATTGCTCATGAACTTAATCAACCCTTGGCGGCGATTGCCAGCTATACCGAGGCCTGTTTAAATTTCATGAAAGCCGAGCAGATGGATATGGTGAAAATTCGTGATACCTGTATTAAAGTTCACCAGCAATCCTTGCGTGCAGGTCAGATAATTCACGGCATGCGTGACTTTGTTAAATATAAATCCGTCCGTCGAGAGACCATGGAAGTCAATAAACTGATCCATGACAGTGTTAATTTATGCACCTCCGATTTAAAATTAAACGCTATAAATCTCTGTTTGGATTTGCGACCAGAGCCGCTATTTGTCCATGTTGACAATATACAAATAGAGCAAGTGATTATAAATCTGATAAAAAACAGCATTGATGCTTTACACAAAATACCCTGGATAACGCCAAGGCAACTCAGTATCCAGACTAAACTTAACGAACAACACAACGTTGAAATACGCATAAAGGATAACGGCTTAGGCATTAATGATAAAGAAAAAGCGAATATATTAACGCCTTTTTTTACCACCAAGCCAGATGGCATGGGGATGGGGTTGTCTATTAGTCATTCCATTATTAAAGCCCACGACGGAACGATGCATTTCCACAGTAAAATAGGCAAAGGTACTACGTTTTATTTTACTTTACCGCAACAGCGAGAATTTTATGGTCATGAATAAGCAAGAGCCTGTGGTTTATATTATTGATGATGAATTCGTCATTCGTGACTCATTAACATTATTACTCGAATCAGCAGGCCATACCGTTAAGAGCTACGCCTCCGCCGAGGATTTTTTAGACGGCTTTAATCCAACCCAACCAGGCTGTTTGATTCTGGATGTCAAAATGCCGGTAATGAGTGGACTTGAGCTGCAAGAAGAACTGGTACGAAGAATGGTGAATATTCCAATTATCTTTATGAGTGGTAATTCTGAAATACCGGATACAGTAAAAGCCCTCAAAGCGGGCGCTGTTGATTTTCTTGAGAAGCCATTTGGTAATGATGTGTTGCAAGGCCTGATTAAAGAAGCGATTGAAAAAGACATCCGTAACAAAGAAAAAAATCTGGGTCAGGCGGTATTGCAACAACGGATCGCCCGTTTAACGCCGCGTGAAAAAGAAGTGTTAACACTGGTCGTTAAAAGCCACTCCAACAAAGAAGCGGCCAGAATACTGAATGTTAGTCACCGTACTATTGACGTACACCGTGCCAGAATTATGGAAAAAATGCAGGCGCAAGATATTGCCGAACTGGTGACTATCGCCATGCAATGTGGTGTGGTTGTATAATAATCATGAAAAACCAAGCTATATTTTTTACGAGAGCTAACCATTAGCAAAAATCATCTACACATCAATGTGAGCGGCTTAGTGCAGGGCGTAGGTTTTCGCCCCTTTGTCGCTCGCTTGGCGAAACAGTGTCAACAAATGGGGTGGGTGGCTAACACCCATGCTGGCGTCACCATCGAGATTGAAGGTACGCCAGCACAGCAACAGCTATTCTTAAATAGCCTAAATACACAATTGCCACCGTTTGCAGACATTAAGTTGCTATCGGTTACACCACGCGCACTAAAAGGCTATCAAGATTTTCACATTAAAGCCAGCACCGCAGAGGGTAAACCTTCCCTGTTTGTATTGCCGGATATAGCCACCTGCCCGGCTTGTATTCAGGATATTTTTGATGTTAGCAGTCGTTATTATCGCTATCCTTTCACCAGTTGTTGTAATTGCGGCCCGCGTTACAGCATTATGTCCCGACAGCCTTATGATCGGGAACACTCCAGCATGGCAGAATTTAACATTTGCCCTGCCTGCCAGCAGGATTATCAAGACAATGATAATCGGCGTTTTCATGCACAAACCATCGCTTGCGCAGCGTGTGGGCCGCGTTTACGCTTACAGGATGAATCCGGCTATTTACTCGCCGAGGCTGATAGCGCACTACTAGTGACCAGTAAATACCTTCGCGCTGGAAAAATCATTGCGGCAAAAGGCATCGGTGGCTATCAATTACTGGTCGATGCGACTAATCCAGCCGCGGTGGAGCGTCTTCGTGAGCGCAAGCAACGTGCGCACAAACCCTTTGCGCTAATGGTTGCGGATATGGCAACTGCTCAGCAACTGTGTGTCATCAGTACACTGGAACAAACGGCATTGACCTCCCCTGCAGCACCCATTGCCTTATTAATGCGTCGTGAAACCGAAAAAAACACGCTACTACCTGCACGATTCCCCCAGCTTGAACTCGCGGAGGCTGTGACATTTAAGCACCCATTGCTGGGTATCATGCTGCCTCACTCGCCTATGCATCACCTGCTGCTGCACTATGTAAAAACGCCACTGGTGGCCACCAGCGGTAATCGGCAGAACGAGCCGATTTGCATTGATGATACCCAAGCCATTACACGGCTTACAGGCGTTGCCGATTATTTTTTAAGCCATAACCGCCTTATTCTGCGACCCTTAGACGATTCCGTTATCCGAGTTATTAACACCAAACCTACCGTTTTACGCCGAGCGCGAGGCTACACGCCACTACCGATTGCCTTAAATAAGCCGATGCCGGATACGCTTGCGGTCGGTGGACAGTTAAAAAATACGGTTGCCATCAGTCATGCACAGCACGCGGTACTCAGCCAGCATTTAGGCGATTTGGATTCTATGCTGACACAACAGCAATTCCAGACAACGCTGACGGATCTGCAGCAATTTTACGGTTGCACACCCACCCGAATAATGCACGATCTGCACGATGGCTATAGCAGTAGCCAATTTTCCGCGCAACAAAGTATTCCAACCCACCCCGTACAACATCATTATGCACACGTATTATCCTGCATGGCGGAACATGGCTTGCAAGCACCCGCACTGGGCGTTGCTTGGGATGGCTCCGGTTTGGGCAGTGACGGTACGTTGTGGGGAGGAGAATTTCTATTAATCAATCCGCAAGGCTTTCAACGCTACGCGCATTTTCGTTCTTTTGCCTTACCGGGTGGACATAAAGCCATACAAGAACCCAGACGCGCCGCACTGGGATTATTGTATGAAATAGCCCCAGATTATTTATACCCCCAGCATAACCTGCACTTTTCAGCGCAAGAGCGCAGTTTATTGTACGCGGCATTAAGTAAGCAGCTTAATTGCCCACGCACCAGCAGTGTAGGACGATTATTTGATGCCGTTGCCAGCTTGTTAGGCGTTTGTCACATTAACCATTATGAAGGTCAAGCCGCCATGGCGTTAGAAATGAAGGCGATGTCGGTTTCATCGGCGCAACATTACCCCTTCGAACTTCGCTCTTCCTCACCCATCATCATCGATTGGCAAATGACGCTGGAAAAATTATTGGACGATATTCACTATTTATCAATAGAACATATCGCCACGCTTTTTCATAATACCTTAGCTGAAATTATTCTCTCTATCGCACTTAAAGCGGATAGAAAAACCGTTATTCTGAGCGGCGGCTGTTTTCAAAACGCACTTCTGGTTGAAAAAGCCGTGCATAAACTGACCGCTGCTGGCTTTACCGCCTATTGCCACGAAAAAGTTCCGCCCAACGATGGCGGACTCGCGTTGGGGCAATTGCTGGCAATGACTCCAGAATAAAGATTCAAAAAAACCACCCGTTTCCGCCGTTATTTTATATCCATTCTTTACGGCCAATTATAAGTCGCCATTTTCATAGCACTCAATTATACGTATATACGTATTCCCCTCTACTTAAGTAGTATTACGCACCGTAAGCATACGAATAGTTATTTCAGCAAAAAATAGTGATACTGACCTCTAGCTGTCACCGTCATGCTGACCGACAAGTACTTTAAGCAAAACGACTAATTATCGCGAGGCAGCTCCGCGTTTATGCACTGTTTAACGCGCAGATGGGCAGTTTATTGCTTGATACCCGTTTCCACGTTGCAAACAAGATGATTTGTCAGGAATAAATCCCTGCTCCATCTTGTAGGTCGGGTGACTTTATTTGATCCGCCAAGCTTTGATACTACGCCATGTTCAGCTTTTATTGTGCATAGGCTCTAATGAATAGCTTAACGGTAGTATCTACTTGGGAGGAAAGATGAAGATTGAATACGCATCGTTACACAGAAACTATAAGCGTTGTATTAGTGAAGAGGGGTTTCGGGACTTAATCGCCAAATGTGCCTATTTTAAGTCAGAAAGAAGAGGTTTCGCGGACGGTTATGCATTGCAGGATTGGTTAGAAGCCGAAGAAGAAGTAAGCAATCAATGCTTTTATTGGTTTCAAGAAACCGAGTGATCATTAAGATCAGTCATTCTAGCGCACATTTTAAGAGGATAGTTACGATGAAACGAAGTCATACGGAGGGCATGCTAAGCCATCATAATTTAACCAGCTATAAGCAACGGGTCGCTTACCACGAAGCAGGGCATGCGGTGGCTATTCACGCTAATAATAGCCAAAAAAATCTGCCGCCCGTTTTTTTTCAAATTATATTTAAAGAAGCAGGTACGGCAACAAATGGTGGGCTCATCGAAAAAATTGACGAACACGACTGCATTGCGCGCGTTGAAGGCTGGCGACTCATTCAATCGCTACCCATTACAGTGGAAGGTTTAGACGGTCAATCGTATGAGTACTTCCAGCATACTGATGATTACCGCTTAGCCTTCGAGGCGGATATTATTAATTATCTTATAGGGCCATTAGCAGAAGCTAAATGCAGCGCATACATTGATGGTGAGCCATTTAATCAACATTTACTCACCGTACATGCGCTAAAAAATTATGGCGGGGAGGCCGATCTTGCGGTCGTAAATGATTATTTACAAAGTTCTTCTGCTAATAAAGAGGAACAAAGCGAGCGCTTGAATCAGTTTTTTAGCCAGGCATATAACTTTGTAAATGATAATGCGAATTGGAAAGCCATTAGCAAACTGGCGAATTATATTCTTAGCAGTAATAAAAATAAGATTAACTGCGATGAAGTAGCGCTTTTACTGAGCAGTAAATAAACGCGTTTTAATGCAGCATACCGCCATGTACTCAACGGTATGCTGGCAGTAACTGAACCATCCATTTTGTGACGTAAGTATTCACTTCCCCCTCTGAAAAAGCGCAGTCAAGGGGGATTTTTTAAACCTATTGCCTCTTAGCCTCAAAGAAAGCTGAATGACTATATAGGTCTGTGAATACGTAATACATTCATGCTATTGCAAGCAAAGCACGCCTTTTTAATTCACCCTTATATTTGGAGAAGCCCTCATGGCTATTATTCGTTATGAACCCTGGAATTTATTAAATCAATTACAAAAAGAATTGGAACACTCCCGCGAAGATAAATCCAATGAAGGCTCGGTTGCAACGGCAGAATGGGCACCCGCCGTCGATATTAAAGAAGAACCGGATAAATTTATCATTCATGCCGATATTCCCGGCGTCAAGCCGGAAGACATTGAAGTCAGTATGGAAACGGGTGTATTAACCGTAAAAGGTAAAAAAGAATCCGAAGCGAAAACAGAAAAAGATGGCTATGGCTATAAACGTGCCGAACGCACATACGGCTCTTTTTATCGACGTTTCAGTCTTCCAGATACCGCCGATGATGAGGCTATTAACGCAAAATGTAAATACGGTGTGCTGGAGATTACTATTCCAAAACGTGAAGCGGTTAAGCCAAAACGAATCACGGTTGCGGCGGAAGAGTAACTAAAAATAGTCTGACTCTATACGGCTGGTTTGGTTTACGATGCTTAATCCCGCCGAAGATTCTTAACAGTTAAATACGGATAAAAATATGCTAACTCTGGAAGTGCTTCGTAAGATGCTTGGCTGGTGCTCGCTGATCAATATCAGCTTGCTGTATGTATGGTTCTGTCTGCTTATATTTGCGCACGACTGGATGTACGCGTTACATCATAAATGGTTTAATTTATCTAAAGAAAGATTTGATGCTATTCATTATGCGGGCATGGCGATTTTCAAGATGGGCATAATTCTTTTAAATCTCACACCGTACTTAGCGTTATTAATTATTACTTGAAACACCCTTACTTTAGCAATTGCTCTGGCTGTTTCAAACAGTGCTCGCGCCCAATACTATTTTAAAAAAACAGGAGTTTATAATGACAACCTTTCAACAATTAAAACAGAACATTGGTCATACTTGGGAAAATATTGCTGAAGGATGGGATCATTTAACACGAAAAGCAAGCAATGCCATTACACGTTTTACGAGCAGCGATCCCAGTGTTGATATTTCAGAAGAGGAGCATCGGGAACTCTTAAATCGTAATGCGGGCTGGGGTGTAATGGCGGCGGAAGTGTTTGATGATGACGACCGGGTTGTCGTCAGAGTAGAGGCTCCCGGCTTGGATGCAAAAGCATTCGACTTACAAGTGATTGATGATGTACTGGTTATCCGAGGCGAAAAAAACATTCAACGCGAACATACTGAAGGTCAGTACCATGTCAAGGAATGTGCTTATGGGCGGTTTGAGCGCGTTATCGGTTTACCGGATGCAGTTGATCCAGACCAAGCTAAAGCAGAGTATAAAAAAGGCATTTTACGCATTGATTTACCCAAAACAATACCTAATCGCCGTAAAACTATAAAGGTACATGTTTCGTAGTAATACATAAAAGTCACCCGAACTCGCTTTTTAACATAGGCGAATTTCTATCATAAGCGCATAACCCTTGAAAAAAATAGGGATACAATTATCTCGAAGAGGATAGAGCAAGGCATGGTAAAAAGTATCCATTACAATACTTCCCCAAGGTAATGGCGTCTGCTAGACATAATCCACCCAACAAGTACTGAATTCTAAAAAACTGATGGGGTATGCACTTATTACTTGAATTTACCTTGTGATTTATCGGCAGTTGTTGCGGTGATTTATTTTCAACTGCGACGTGCGTGTGACGTGGAAATTTTCAGGCATAAAAAAAGGACTTGATTTACATCTAAGTCCTTGTTTATTATGGTGGCGATAGGTGGATTTGAACCACCGACCCCGGGGTTATGAATCCCGTGCTCTAACCAACTGAGCTATATCGCCTTTAATCGTTGTATGCTAAAGTCTGGAATTATAAATACTTGACTGGAGTTTGTCAAACATTGAATCGAAAATGTACCACATCGCCGTCTTTTACAATGTAATCTTTACCCTCAAGACGCCATTTTCCGGCATCTTTTGCGCCTTGCTCGCCTTTGTAGGTAATAAAATCTTCATAGGCAATCACTTCAGCTCTAATAAAACCTTTTTCAAAATCGGTATGGATAACCCCAGCTGCTTTTGGCGCACTGGCACCGACTGGAATAGTCCATGCTCTAACTTCTTTAACGCCTGCAGTAAAATACGTGGCTAAATTAAGTAACGAGTACCCTGCCCTTACCACTCTATTTAAGCCCGGCTCTTCCAGACCTAAGTCAGCCATGAACTCTTGTTTTTCGGCGTCATCCAATTGTGCAATGTCGGCTTCAATGGCGGCACAAACAGGCACGACTACCGCGCCTTCTTTCGCAGCAAATTCTCTGACTTTGTCTAGCATGGGGTTATTTTCAAAACCATCATCAGTGACATTTGCAATGTACATGGTTGGTTTAAGTGTCAGAAAACAAAACTCTTTAACCAGTGCGCGCTCTTCTTCGTCAAGGCCAAGGGTGCGCGCTTGCTCGCCTTTATCAAGGTGAACCATGATTTTTTCAAGCACTTCTTTTTTAGCTAAATCATCTTTGTTACCTCCTTTTGATGATTTGGCAACGCGTAGCAAGGCTTTTTCAATGGAAGCCATATCAGCCAGCGCTAATTCGGTATTAATGACTTCTATATCATGGATAGGGTCAATTTTTCCTGCAACGTGGATAACGTTTTCATCAACAAAACAACGCACCACATGCGCAATGGCATCGGTTTCACGAATATTGCCCAAGAATTGATTGCCCAATCCTTCGCCTTTTGAGGCACCAGCAACTAAACCGGCAATATCAACAAACTCAATGGTGGTGGGTAAGGTCTTTTGCGGCTTAACTATTTCGGCCAATTTGTCCATTCGGACATCTGGCACTGGCACAACACCAACATTGGGGTCAATGGTACAAAAGGGATAGTTTTCAGCAGCAATCGTTGCCTGCGTTAATGCATTAAATAATGTTGATTTGCCGACATTCGGCAAACCTACGATTCCACAATAAAGGGCCATAGAGTCTCTTAAAAAATTAAATGGGTATAAAAAATAAGGCTAATCAAGGTTTAATGGGTTTTAAGCGTAACCTTGGGGGTTATTAACCTGCCAGCGCCAGGTATCTTCTACCATATCTGGCAAGGTTTTTTCAGCTTGCCAATCCAGCGCTTGTTGTGCAAATGCTGGATCAGCATAACAGGCGGCAACATCACCGGGGCGGCGCGGTGCAATGGTATATTTAACGGCTTGTCCAGTGATCTGCTCAAAGGTGCTTACCATTTCCAGCACGCTATAACCGTTACCCGTGCCTAAATTAAAGGCTTTGCAATCACCTGAACGGTAAAAGTCTTTATCCAAAGCGGCCAAAGCTTTCAAATGCCCTTTTGCTAGATCGACGACATGAATGTAATCGCGCACACCTGTGCCGTCGGTGGTTGAATAATCATTACCGTACACGGATAATTGCTGCAATTTTCCTACCGCTACTTGTGCGATATAAGGCATAAGGTTATTGGGAATACCATTAGGATCTTCGCCAATTAAGCCACTGTCATGCGCACCAATGGGGTTAAAATAACGCAATAAAGCAATTTTCCAAGGATGTTCATTACGCGGAGAGCTGGTATTATCCGCTGCTGAAAAATCCCTCAAAATGTCTTCAACCATTAATTTTGAACGGCCATAGGGATTGGTTGCCGACAAAGGGAAATCTTCGGTAATAGGAACAGTGTGCGGATCACCATAAACAGTCGCCGATGAACTAAACACGAGCTTTTTAACACCCGCAGCGCTCATAACATCGGCCAGCACTAATGTACCAACGACATTGTTTTGATAATATTTTGACGGTAAAGCACAGGACTCGCCGACGGATTTTAAACCCGCAAAATGAATCACCGCACTAATAGGCTGCTCTACAAAAACAGCTTGCAACGCCGCTTTATCATTAATGTCAATTTGATAAAAAATAATGCTTTTACCGGTTATTTTTTCAACACGGGTCATAGATTCAGTTTTGCTGTTGGATAAGTTATCCACCACAACCACCTGATAACCGGCCTGTAAAAGCTCAACACAGGTATGACTACCGATATAACCTGCCCCACCGGTTACTAAAACTGTTGTTTGTTGCATAATGCATAATCCTTGAAGATAGACTGGTAAGTAGGTGTGATATATACCCACCCCAATGCCTGTAAAGTAGTTGAGCAAGAAGCGGTTATGTTACTTGCTGAGTAATGCGTTTAGTTAGCCAACTTCGTGGTCTTTTTTATTTTTAGTTTTAATAAATGCACTCGGCGACTATCCGCCCGCATTACTTCAAAACGTAAATTTTCAACATCCACATGTTCACCCCTTTTAGGCATGTGTTGTAATTCATGTAAAATAAAGCCCCCAATCGTATCAGCCGCTTCATCACTGAGGTGCGTAGAGAAATAGGCGTTAAAATCTTCAATCGGTATTAAGGCTTGAACCGTGTATTCATGTTCATTGCGCTGCTGGATATAGACTTCGTCATCACTGTCGTCATGCTCATCTTCAATCTCACCGACGATTTGTTCCAGCACATCTTCAATGGTTACTAATCCAGCGGTAGCACCATATTCATCGACCACGATAGCCATATGGTTGCGATTGGAGCGAAATTCTTTTAACAGTATATTGAGGCGCTTGCTTTCTGGAATAATACTCACCGGACGCATGATGTCTTCCACCCGCACCACTTTATCTACCAAGGCGTGAGCCAGTAAATCTTTGGCGAGTAAAATACCAACCACTTTACTGCGATCTTCTGCAATGACCGGAAAGCGTGAATGTGCAGACTCAACCACGAGGGGGAAAATGGCCTCCAAGCTTTCTTCTTTAGAAACAACCACCATTTGCACACGGGGAATCATGATGTCTCGAACACGCATCTCAGCTACTTTGAGGACGCCTTCAATCATTGACAGCGCATAAGAATCCAATAAATGATTTTCTTGTGCTTCTCTTAAAACGTCTAATAATTCTTCTTGATCTTGAGGCTCACCGCCTAATAATTGACCCAATTTGCCAATCCAGCTTTTATGCGGTGAATGACTACTCGGAGGTTGATCATCGCTCATTGATTTTATTGTTCCTTATACGGATTATTAATGTTTAGTTTTTTCAAGGTGTCAATTTCTAGCGCTTCCATTTCTTCAGCCTCGACGTCATCAATATGATCATAGCCCAATAAATGAAAAATGCCATGTATCACAATATGTGCCCAGTGCTGTTCTAACAGCTTACTTTGCTCTAACGCCTCACGCTCAATCACTGGCGCACACACTACTAAATCACCCAATAAATTCAGCTCCATACCATCTGGCGCTTCAAAGGGAAAGCTTAGAATATTGGTAGCGCCGGCTTTATGACGATAGGTTTGATTAAGCTCAGTCATTTCTGGCTCATCGACAATGCGGATAAGCACTTCAAGTGGGCTGGATAGTTCAGACAACGCCGCATCGATCCACTGCTGAAAAAGCGGCGAGCTGGGGAGTTTATCCGAACAGGAGGCAATCTGAATGTCTAGCTGATGAATACGCATGAGCAGCTCAGTGCTTGGGGTGTTTTTGTTCATAGGCTTCATAAGCCATGACAATTCGCTGCACTAAAGGATGCCTCACCACGTCGCGCGCATTAAAAAAAGTAAAACTAATACCCTCAACGTCTTTTAATACATTGAGTACATGCGTTAAGCCCGACAGTTTAGCAGAAGGTAAATCAATTTGGGTAATATCGCCCGTTACCACAGCGGTAGAGCCAAAACCGATACGTGTTAAAAACATTTTAATTTGTTCGGTGGTGGTATTTTGCGCCTCATCCAAAATAATAAAGGCATCATTCAAGGTGCGCCCCCGCATAAACGCTAAAGGTGCTACTTCAACAACCCCTTTCTCCAGCAATTTTTCTACGCGTTCAAAGCCCAGCATTTCATATAAAGCATCATACAAAGGCCGTAAATAAGGATCAACTTTTTGCGCCATATCTCCGGGTAAAAAACCCAGCTTTTCACCCGCCTCAACCGCTGGCCGTACTAAAATTATCCGACTGACACGTTCATTCAGTAATGCATCAACTGCACAAGCCACCGCTAGATAGGTTTTACCTGTACCAGCAGGCCCGACACCAAAATTAATGTCATGCTGCATTATTTTTTTTAAATAATCTTGCTGATTAGCACCACGCCCACGAATCACCGCATGCTTGGTTTTGATAAAAATCGCATCAGAGGCGGTGGTTTTATCCAACTGCACCACCAACTGATCAATGGATGCATCCTGCATAGCAATATGAATATCTTCGGGCGATAAATGTTGTGTAGCGGTACAGGCATATAATTGCTGTATCAACTCACACGTTACATTAACCATGACGCTGGCGCCTGTAACGCTAAACTGATTCCCCCGACTGGCAATATCCACTTTCAGGCGTTGCTCAATCTGCCGTAGATGGCTATCAAATTGACCGGAAAGATTCGCTAAACGGTGATTATCAGCAGATTGCAGGGTAATTTCCTGCGTAATAATAGTCGTAGTCACTGTTTTAGAAAGGCGTATGTAAAATTTATGTGGTTAATATCGATTAGCCCGCTAGCAATTACCCAACACTCAGCGCCGTTAAGGACGATTCAACTACCCGTCCACGCAGAGAATTAGGCTGTACATCATTAATCATCACATCGACAAACTGCCCAATCAATTTCGGGTGTGCAGCAAAATTAACCACGCGATTATTTTCAGTACGTCCAGTCAGGTGCAGAGGATTCTTCTTAGAGATGCCTTCAATCAAGACCTTTTGCACCGTACCAAGCATCTGTGCCGACAGCGCCAGAGTCATTTCATTATTACGGGCTTTAAAGCGTTGCAAGCGCAGTTTTTTAGTTTCTTCCGGCACATCATCCGGCAATTCAGCAGCGGGCGTGCCAGGTCTAGCGCTGTACACAAAACTAAAGGATAAGTCGTAACCCACGTCATCAAGCAATGCCAGCGTTTCTTCAAATTCCGCTTCGGTTTCACCCGGAAAGCCAATAATGAAGTCAGAGGACAAACTGATACCTGGACGAACGATTTTTAATTTATTAATTTTATCGAGGTATTCCTGACGGGTATGTCCGCGTTTCATCATCGCTAAAATATGATCACTGCCACTTTGAACCGGTAAATGCAGATGATTAACCAATTCAGGAATTTCAGCAAACGCATCAATCAACGCATCACTGAATTCAAGCGGATGGGAGGTGGTAAAACGAATGCGATCAATACCGTTGATGGCCGCAACATAATGCAGCAATAACGGAAAATCAGCAATATCGCCATCTTCCATGACACCAAGATACGCATTGACATTTTGCCCCAGCAAATTGACTTCCCTAACGCCCTGTTCTGCCAGTACGGTTATTTCCGCCAGCACATCTTTTAACGGACGGCTAATTTCTTCACCACGCGTGTAAGGCACGACACAAAAGCTGCAATACTTACTGCACCCTTCCATTACCGAAACAAAGGCTTTTGGTCCTTCTGCGCGCGGTTCGGGTAAGGCATCGAATTTTTCAATTTCGGGAAAGGAAATATCCACTACTGGCTTATGTTCACGGCGCGCCTGATTTAACAATTCAGGCAAGCGATGCAAGGTTTGTGGCCCAAAAACAATATCCACAAACGGGGCGCGTGTTTGAATAGCGGCACCTTCTTGGCTGGCAACACAGCCACCAACACCAATAATAACGTCCGGGCGTTTATTTTTAATTTTGCGCCAACGACCTAACGCCGAAAATACTTTTTCCTGCGCTTTTTCGCGAATGGAACAGGTATTTAAGAGTAAGACATCCGCTTCTTCTGGAATATCAGTAATCACCATGCCATGTGAGGCTTGCAGTACATCCCGCATCTTATCGGAATCGTACTCGTTCATTTGGCAACCGTTGGTTTGAATATAAAGTTTTTGGGTCATAACGAATAAAAGGTCAATCAGTCGCAAACTAAAACGACAAAATAAAAAGTCTTTGAACACTGCAAAGGCACTGTGGTCGGCATTATACCCTGAAAATACAGGGGCTAAGTAATTTACTCGCCGCATGAGTGGCAACAACCTGCATCAAAATAACCTTACCTTATGCCTGAATGCTTTGATTGATTATCGCTTGTAAACGCTCTTTATCTAAAAGCTGATTATCTACCTTTAGATACGCAACGCCTTCGGCATAATGCAGAATGACATCTTCAACACCGACAATAGCCAACATAGCATCCGCTAAATGATCAGCTTCCTGTGTGCTTAATGCCTCTAACGAAATCAGTAAATTGGCTAAATAACGCGGTGGATTCATGTGCATTGATACCCATAACCAGCTCAGTGCAGCCAGAATACAAAACAGAAATACCGCTTGTGCTCCCCATTGCCCATAACTCCAGCCACCTACCGCACCGCCAATAAACGCGCCCAAAAATTGTGACGTTGAATAAACACCCATCGCCGTTCCTTTTAAATCGGCAGGAGCCGTTTTAGAAATGAGGGAAGGCAGTGTTGCTTCCAATAAATTGAAACCACAAAAGAAGATACCTAAAGCGATAATAATGCCTGTTAAATTATCGTTAAAGAGCATTAACCCCAAATCAGCAACGATTAACGTCGCAATAGCGCCCATAAACACAGCTTTCATCTGACGCTTTTTTTCAGCCAAAATGATAAACGGTATCATAATGATAATAGCGCTAACCATCACGCCCAGATACACTTTCCAATGCTCAGCCGCTAATAAACCTGCATCGCGCATCAATAAAGGCACGACCACAAAGGTTGCGGTCAACAGTAAATGTAAAACGAAAATCCCGTAATTCAAACGCAGCAAATCCGGATTTTTTAATGCCGTAGACATTTGCTCCGGCATCACTTCCGCATCACGGTGTTTTTTAGAAATGGGTGGATCAGGCACTACCGTCAAAATAGCAATAATAGCAAATACAGCCAATACCGCTGTTACCCAAAAAATCCCCTGCACACCAACCAAGCTGGCAATAATTGGCCCCAGTGTTACCGCGACACCGAAGGCGATACCAATACTCGCACCAATCGTCGCCATCGCTTTTGTACGATGCACTTCTTGCGTTAAATCCGCGGCTAAGGCCATAACCGCAGCAGCAATTGCACCACTGCCCTGCAAGGCGCGTCCGGCTAAAACCCCATAAATCGTTGTTGAAAGCGCCGCGACAATACTTCCGGCAATAAATAGCAGCAAGCCTATAATAATGATTTTTTTGCGCCCAAACTGATCAGACCATAATCCAAAAGGAATTTGCAGCAACGCTTGTGTTAAGCCATAAATACTCACGGCCAAACCGATTAAAAAAGGCGTTGACCCTTCAAGGTTTTCGGCAAACAGAGACAACACCGGAAGCATCATAAACAAACCCAGCATGCGTAGCGCATAAACACCCGCTAATGCAAACGTTGCACGGCGTTCAAGAGGCGTCATCGGGCTAGTAATATCTTGTATGGGGGTCAAATTGCTACTCCTGTTGCGATTAAATAAAGACTTACGATAAATAACGACTGGTTCTCGGCGCATTATAACAACATTCATTCACGCGGTGAAAAACGCTTACCGTAACCAATACGATAAAGCGTTACGCATTTGACCCTACGCACGAATTTAAAAATTTAAATGATAAATGCTTTGACGTCCAAAGCGACGAATATCTTTCTGCGATTTTTGACTTGCACAGCAGATCCGGAAGGGTGCATTTTAATGCTGGTTTGAAACGGTATGAACGATGTGGTCAAACAATGGCGTACTACTTTTGAAGCATTCTGCGACAGACAAACCGGAAAAATACGCCCTATACCATGACTGATGCAGGATTGAGCGCATTTTCAGTATTTTTATGCCAGATCCTTCGTTTTTGGATTTTCAGAGGACGGTGCAATAAAAAGCGCACCGGTAATATCCCGCCCCAATAAACGCTGCGACAACTTCGCCAAACGCTTATTGCTGTGAAATTCATCCGCCATGATGGCATTGCCGCAAAGATCAATATACTGCCCCGTTTCGGGGTGCTTTAAGTGCTGCTTTAAATAACTTTCACGCGAAAAGCCTAATGAGACGTTATTTTTGATGGAAGCGGCATTGTCGCTATAAATAAAGGTAAGGAGCTTGTTTAGGCGCAAGCGATTAAACGCAAAATCCATCACCAATAATGTAGCCGTCAAACCTGCCCCGCTATAACGATTACTTACCTCAGGAATGCCGATTAATATTTCAGCGCGGCGGTGTGACAGGTTAATATCCACCAAATTGGCAATGCCGATTGCCCCAAAGCGTTGATGCTGGATAATCCAGTTAACCGCGTGATTTTGGCTGGGGTGCTGTTGATTTTCTGCTTGGATTTTTTCAGTTAATTCCGTTACCGTGGTGGCGGGTTTTAATTGATTATAAAGACGCATAAAGGCTTTATCTTGATAGCAGCTTTGTAAAAACGCGGCGTCTGTTGTCTGAAATCGTTGCAAAGCAACGCTGTTGCCTGCAATGAGTAACAACCATGCCGAATCCACTTGCTCAAGATTAGTCAGCGCTTGTTCAAAATTGGGCAGCAGGGCTAAGGCGGTGCGAAAACACTGCTCGGCGGCTGAATAGTGCTGTTGTGCCTTGAATGCCTGCCCTAAATTATTATGCGCCTCGGCATAGTCGGGCTGCAAAGCAATAGCCTGTTTGTAGCTGTCGCTGGCTGCTTGAAATTGTCCGCTTCTGAAAAAGGCATTACCTAAAGTGTTATACACTTCGGGGCGATTACTGTGCTTGGCTATCGCTTGTTGGCAGCAGTGAATGGTGTCATCGGTACGTCCCATCTCCCATAATAGATTCGCGTAATTACCGTAAAAATCCGCGCGCTCAGGCGCAAGCGCAATGGCTTTGAGAAAATGCGCACTCGCCTCTGCCGGGCGTTGGCTGCGCGCGTAGATAATCGCCAATAGTTGCAGCGTATCCGCATTTTCGGGCTGGGCGGTACACAGCGCAAGACACAACTGCTCTGCTGCATAAGATTCACCGACTTGTAAATGGTGTAACGCTTTTTGCAAACTCATTTCATTCCGCCCAATACCATTTTAGAGTGTAAACAACACAGCGCCTGCATTGCCATACACATCACTTAAGCCCGTGAGCGTGAGTAAATCCCCCGTCGTTACCGTACTTAGCTCATTCAAGTCAACGGATGCCGACATGCCATCGGCACTTATCACCACGTCATGCCCGCCAAAACTGTGTTGCGCTAACTTAAAGCCGCCGTTCCAAGTGACTGCGGTATCAAAGTTAAACACCAACACATCGTTGTTGTCGTAAATGCCTAACAGCCCTCCGTGATTAATTTCTTGCACGGGATTAAGGGCCGCTGGACTGGGCGGTTTTCCGGCAGTATCAAACTGAATGCTGGTGTTATTGCTAATGCCTGCAAAGGTATTGCCAGTGTCACCAAGGATAACGCCAGCATCCAATTGCACAGAATAATGCGGGTTGTTGTTGAGTAAGTTTTGGATGGGCTTGATAATGAGCATATCAGTGTCTAAAGTCACTTGGCTGCTGTCATTAATGTCAATTTTGCGGATGTCACCTTGAGCATCACTGAAGGTAATTTGCCCTGTACCGACTTTAATGTTCTCGCTAAAAGTTAAGGTAATAGTGCTATTAGCGGGATGTAAAACGCTTGTACTAACGCTGCTATAAGCAACCCCGTTAAGTTCTATTGGTTTAATGTTTGGCAGAATATAAAACTGCGCTTCAGGCGTGTCTTGAATAGCGGCATAAGCGTTACCGGCTAAATCAGTGACTGCGCCAGCTGCGATTTGCAGGCTATAAATGCTGTTGGCTAACAAAGGCAGCGTAGGGTTTACAATGATGTGTGCGCGATAATTTTGATCCACGCTGACTTAGCTTGGGTCATTCATATCAATGGTACGAATATCACCTAAGCCATTGTTAAGCAATAATTTCCCTATACCCACTTTAATGGGTTCGTTAAAATTTAGTGAGATATTATCTCCCTTCACCGCAACAAAGCTATCGCTTGATAAGCGTAGAGGGGCTTCGTGGTCTGATACTGTCGTAAAATGTAGCACTCCACCCGCAAAAGAATTGCCTTGCATATCAGCAATGGCGTTGTTCTCTGCGGTTAACGTGTAGGTGCTGTTCCAGAGTAAGTCTTTGCTCGGATCAATGTAAATCTTACTGGAATCGATACTCACTTGCGTGGTGTCATTTGCCGCGATAGTGCGCGTGTCGCCTAAACCATTGCTCACTATAAAATTACCGCTACCCGCTTTAATCGGCTCATTAAATTTCCCAGCGATGAAGCTATTAACGATGACTTGCAGGGCATTATCGCTGCTTAAATAGATGGGTGCAGTGGTGTCTTTGTCAACCGTGGTAAAATTCAGCGCGGTAGTATCCATCACGCTAACAACAGGCGTACCATCAAAATCCTTCACGGCACCCGCTTCCATTTGCACAAAATACTGACTGCCAGCCAATAAATCCTCTTTAGGATTAATAATTACCGTTGTGTAGTCCGTATATGTACCTTTGCCGTTACCTAAACTGTGAGTGTCCATTCTTACTTGAGAATTATCATTACCCGCAATAATGCGCGTATCGCCTTGTCCATTACTGATAATAAAATGCCCCGTGCTTAAATTGACGTATTCATTAAACGTTAAGCTAATAGCGCTATTTACTTCAACGTGGGTTTTATCATCAGCAGGGGTACTGCGGATCGGAATAGGCGGTGTTGGCGGTGTTGGAATTGGCACAGTATAGTGAAGAGTTCCTTGTGTACCTGCAAAAGCATTGCCTGAACGATCAGTCAGTACGCCACTGTCCATTTCTACAACATACTCTGCGCCTGCAATTAACGGCACTGTTGGCCGCAGAGTAACCTCATGCGAATAAGTAGAAATAGAGACTTGCGAGGTATCGTGAATAGCAATACTCTGTTTATTGCCCTGACTATCCGCAAAGGTAATCGCTCCTGAGCCTGCTTTGACGGTTTCATTAAAGCGTAAGGTCAGTGACCCTGATTTTAAATCTGACAATATCGGTGCGGTCGTATCAGAAGAAGTGGTTTTAAAGGTAAATGCCGTGGGATCCTGTGTCCCTGCGTAAGCATTGCCCGCAATATCAACAATCGCCCCCTTATCCACTAACACGTAATACTCGCTGTTGTTTAGCAAATCTTGGGTGGGGTCGATGGCTATTCGACCACCATCAATCTTTACTTGTGAGATATCGTTCACGGCAATGCTACGGGTGTCACCATGTCCGTTGCTGATGGTAATAGTGCCCGTACCCGCTTTAATAGTTTCAGTAAAATAAGAGGCAATGCCAGTCTTAATATCTACTTGCTCCGCATGATGCTCGGGATACGTGCGTAAATAGATGGGCGGTGTTTGATCAACTGCGGTCGTAAAGGTCAATACACTGGTATCCATTATGGCAGCAACAGCATTACCTGAGGTATCCGTCACGGCACCTGCGGACATTTGCACAAAGTATGGGCTATTGCTGAGCAAAGTCTTACCGGGATCAAGGGTAAGGGTATTGCCCTTGATCGTGACAGCTGATGAATCGCTTGTCGCCATATAACGGGTATCGTTTAAACCATTGCTAATCACAAAAAAACCTTTGCCGAGCTTGATGTCTTCATCAAAGGTAATCGACAACTTCGTGTCGATTGGCACACCTTGCTGATGATTACTGATGTTGCTATTAATCGGTTTTGGCGCCGTGTTATCCGTGGCAGCTTTGGTGCGAATAGAGGTGTTTGACATGGCGAAAATCCTATGATGAAAACGATGGGTTGAGGCTGTTATTGGCAGGCAATGTACTTTTATTAAAGCACTTCTTATGCCAAATACCCACTAAACAATAAGCGCTTGAATACCATAGAATGTTGTTTTTGTTGGCAGAAAAATCGCGCAACTTTGGTATGAAAAAAGCGTGCAACCCTGCAGAAATGGTATGAAAAAAGTAAAGGCCTGCAATTTTGGTATGATTTTAGCTTGCTTGAACATGCGCGCTGCTCACGAAAAACACTAGCGCGTCCGTTAATGCGACTGTGTCATGCACATGGGCAAACGCTGAAAATATTGGAACAGGTAAGGGTAAGTATTTCCTGCTCAAGTTTGTCTATCTGTTTTTCCTGCCACGCAAGCAATTCCAACAACACATCGATTAACGGCGTGCGGTCTTCGTCGCTGATTTTAGGTAGCCGTGGCTTAGGATTTCGCTAAAAATAACGTCCCCCTTTGACCTGTGCCCTTTAGGGTAAAAAGGGGGATTTTATCTAATAAATCTCCCCTAACCCCTCTTTTTACCCTAAAGGGCACAGGTCAAAGAGGGGGACTGAGCAATTACTCTGCAAAAACACTCACATATCGGGACGTTATTTTTGACCATATCCTTAAGTGAATTCATGCTGCCATTTTAACCAGATTCTTTGGTGCTACCTGCGACTAATGAGAATTATGTATATTGCGCTAGACGGATTCCCCTAAAATATTACCTTGAATTAGTTTAAACAGGGCGTAGAATGAACGCATGGAAGCTTGAATTTACAGGGAGTTATAGAAAAATTAAGCCTATCATTTTTATCGAAAGGAGCAGCTATGAGATCTATATTCATTAAAAAAAGCGCCCTACTGTTATCGACTCTCCTAATGACCTCAGCCTGCTATGCAGCTGTCGATCACGAAGAAGGTGGCTATGCAGGAACAACTGACCAAGGGCATGATGCGGTAGTTTATAACTTCCTCAAACATTTTAACTACGAGCAATACTATTACTCGTATAAACATCAGTGGTCAACGAATAACAATAATCGCGTAGACGCGATGGATTTCGCCATCTTTGGCGGACACGGCAATCGATGGCTGATTGCTGGATTAGATGGCAGCGTTGATCTCTCAACAGCCGGTTCTAGTTCGAATAAAGGTTATGGCGATCTGGATGCTGAATTTATTGCTTTTGAGTCCTGCTATGTCGTACCTAGCCCTATTGAAGTCGCTGACTGGTATAGCAACTGGACTAAAGCAGGCGGTGTATTTGATGGACTGCATCAGGCCGTTGGATTCCATACGGTATCTTGGCAGTCAACCGATCAGAATGTATCGGATTATTTTGGTTCCAGGGTTGCCAGTGGTGCGGCGGTTTGGCAAGCGTGGTTTGACGCCATCAATACCAAAGGTCGAAGTGATGAACATGGTTCAGCGGTAATGTACCCACCCGCCGACGGCGATACCTATGCCAGTTTTGTCGCCGACCCCGCTATTGGGCACACAAATCTGCGCGTTTGGTATCAATACTGATTTAAGGGAGAACCATAATGTCTACTTTATTCCACACCGTTATTCGTCCGGCTTTAGCAGTCACCATTACCGCCTTAATGAGCACCGCCAGTTTAGGTGCAAATGTTGCTCTTCTGCCGTCAACAACCCTGATTAAACCCGTTAATTTTAATATTAGCGATCTTGTTCTCAACGTACCCACCACTGAAACAGCATTTACTGGCCAAGAGCTATTAGATAGTATCGGGCGTTATAAATCACTGCCTATGACCTATAGCGCGGTTGAATTAGATAAAGATCCGGTTGCCAAAAGTATCGCCTTACTCAAACGTTTAAACGTAAAGTTTAATACGGATCGTTTCATCCCTTTAAATGATAAATGGTTTGGCTTCCAAAGCGACGAAGATCCTTCGGCAATCTTTGAGTTGGACAGCAGAACGGGGAATGTGCATTTTAATGCTGGCTTGAAACGGTATAACGGTGAAGAAAGCACCCCCAACTTACCTAAAGGCGAAGAAATTATTCAATTTGCAGCACAACATTTGATTAATTTGGAGCTATTACCGCCCTTAACCGAAATCAATCTGCAAAAAATTGAACTGGGCGGCCTTAATATGGCCATTCCGGATGGTCAGCGCGGCAGCAAGATTTTCGAAAAGCTTAAAACAGTGCGGGCATTCCGGGTATTAAATGGCTTGGAAGTAGAAGGCGATTCGCGTATTGTCATGAACATTGGCGAAAAAGGTGCGCTGGCTGGCGTAGTATTTAAATGGCCTAAAGTCGGTGAAGGACAAGCATTAACCGAAAATGATTTAATTCCTGCGGTAAAAATCCGCGAAGCAGCGTTGTCAAATATTCAACGCGTCATTGCCAAAACACAAAATCCTGAGCTAAAAGAAGTTAAGTTGGTGTTATACGATGATGGGCAAGGCATTATTGAACCCGCCTATCATTTTATTATTAACCGGAACTTCAACCTTGGTACAGCTGTCCGTGCAACAGAGTTAACGATGATCCCGTTTGATTTTTATCTGCCCATTTTAAATAAATCACGCGCCGTGTTCCCTGACATGGAAAGCGTTCGCGTACAACCGCTAGATGGTATTGATGAAAAACAAGGTAATGTCGGAAAAGATGAATAACCCAGCGTAGGTTAGGCATCGCTGTCAAAAGCAGTGACAGGGTTTCTGTCGCTGCTTTTTGTTGCTTGCAGGCTATTAAACCATGCCCTTTAATCGGTACAGTAACGCCAAGGCATCGCGCGGCGTCATCTCATCTGGCTTAATCTCACCCAGCAAACATAACGCTGGATGACAATCTACCGTACTGAAAATATCCAACTGATGATTGCCTGAGCTTACTTGCTGCTCAACATACGCATGCTGTTCTAATTGCTGCAATATCGCCTTGGCATTATCGACAACAACCTTGGGCACACCCGCTAACGCGGCAACTTGCAAGCCATAGCTTTGATTTGCCGGCCCATCTTTAATCGCATGCAGAAAAATAATTTTATCGCCATGCTCCATCGCGTCCAAATGTACATTATGAATACTGCGGTGCTTTTCAGCTAAAGTGGTCAGTTCAAAGTAATGCGTGGCAAACAACGTATACGCTTTGGTTTGCTTCGCCAAATATTCCGCACACGCCCACGCCAGTGACAAACCATCAAACGTGCTGGTGCCACGACCAATTTCATCCATCAAGATTAAACTGTTCGCCGTGGCATTGTGCAAGATATTCGCGGTTTCGGACATTTCTACCATAAACGTCGAGCGCCCGCTGGCAAGATCATCCGACGCACCAATACGCGTAAAGATTTGATCAATCACCCCGCAACGCATCGCTTTGGCAGGTACATAACAACCAATATGCGCCATTAACACAATCAGTGCCGCCTGCCGCATATAGGTCGATTTGCCGCCCATATTCGGCCCGGTAACCACGAGCATTTTACGTTGACTGGAAAAAGCCAGATCATTAGCAACGAATGGAATATCAGACACTTGCTCGACCACAATATGCCGACCCGCCTCAATAATTAATCCTGCTTGATCATTTAGCACTGGCTTGGTTAAATTAAGCGTAAACGCACGTTCTGCAAAATTGACCAGTACATCCAGTTCGGATAGCGCACTGGCGCAGACTTGCAACACCGGAACGAATACACCGCACTGATTAAGTAACGCGTCATACAGTGATTTTTCAAATGCCAAAGATTTGTCGCGCGCACTCAGCACCTTATCTTCAAAGCCTTTTAATTCCGGCGTGATATACCGCTCAGCACCTTTTAAGGTTTGTTTACGCGTGTAATGTACTGGCACTTTCGCACTGTGCAAATGTGAAATTTCAATGTAATAACCGTGTACCCGGTTGTACTGTACTTTAAGCTGACTAATACCCGTCGCTGCACGCTCGCGGGTTTCCATGTCCAATAAAAACTGATCGGCATTTTGGCTCAAATTGCGTAATTCATCCAATTCTGGATGATAGCCCGGCGCAATAACCCCACCATCACGGATTAATACTGGGGGATTGTCAATAATGGCGCGTTGCAGTAAATCCAACAAATCGGGTTGTTCACCTATTTGTTGGCAGAGCGCTGCCAGTTGCGGGGTATCGAGGGTATTTAAACACTGCTGTAACGCAGGTAGCGCCGCCAAGGTATGCCGCAACACCAGCAAGTCACGCGGACGTGCCGATTTAAGCGCGATACGCGAGCTGATGCGTTCAATATCCCCCACCTGCCGCAACAACAGCTGTACATCCTGGTACAAGCGATTATTCAGCAAGCTCTCGATACAGGCAAAGCGATGGTTAAGAATAGCGCGGTCACGTAAGGGGCGATGAATCCATCGCCGCAAACAACGACTACCCATTGCCGTGACGGTTCTATCCAAAACCCCTAACAAGGTGTATTGCAATTTTCCAGACGCATGGCTATCCAGCTCAAGATTACGACGGCTATTGGCATCCAGCGCAATACAGGTATCACTGCGTTCGATACGAATGCCTTGAATATGCGGCAAGGCACTTTGCTGCGTGTCTTTTACGTATTGTAATAAACAACCCGCTGCCGCAACCGCTGCAGGCATATTCTCACAGCCAAAGCCTTTTAAATCATGACTATTAAATTGTTTTAAAACCAGTTGTGTCGCGCTTTTTACGTCAAAATGCCACGGTGGCCTAGAACACAGCCCGACGCGCGATTTAAACTGTTTTAACAACAGCGATTCTTCACTGATTAACAGTTCAGCCGGATCAAGCCGCTCAATTTCACCCAGCAATTGCTCAAAACGCGGCACTTGCTGTAACACAAAACGACCACTGCTTAAATCCAAACAGGCAATACCGAATACCTGTTCCCCACTGCTGATAGCGACTAACAAATTATCTTTACGGTCTTCCAGCAAGGCTTCATCGGTCACCGTACCAGGGGTAACAATGCGCACCACTTGTCGATCAACCGGGCCTTTGGAGGTGGCGGGATTGCCGATTTGTTCACAAATCGCTACCGATTCGCCCTGCTTTAATAGCCGTGCAATATAGCCTTCCGCCGCATGGTAAGGAATACCCGCCATCGCAATGGGCGCGCCAGCAGAATGTCCGCGACTGGTTAAGGTGATGTCCAATAATTGCGACGCTTTTTTAGCATCATCAAAAAACAGCTCATAAAAATCACCCATGCGATAAAAAACCAGGGTATGCGGATGCTCCGCTTTAATGCGCAAATATTGCTGCATCATCGGTGTGTGCGGCGTTGCTTCGGTTTGGGTCATGACTGCTGAAGTGATTAACGGAGAAAATATTTTTAGGGTTGAATTATAACGGCAATAAATAAAGAAATACGAAAGAATACCGCTCAATAACAGTCCCCATTAAATAGAGCATCAGCGTATATCAAAAAAACAGGGGCAATTATGAAGGATTATTTGGTTATTTATGCCTTGATGATATTTGCCCGCCTGCCAAAATAGGTTTTGATTGCCTATTCATCTATCGAATTTAAGGTATTATTAAAACATACCGTGGAGATAAGCATGAATCAATACCGCACGTTTACTGTAATAATGACTGTTAGCGTTTTTTTGTCAGCGTGTGCGCCAGCATCGCTCACGACTCAAGCGCCGGAAGCCGATGCCGATGCCGATGCCGATGCCGATACCGACAGGGTGGTTATGCCAAGCGTTGGAAAAACGCCTGCATCAACGCCGCTTTTAGATACTAAGCCAATGACCTTTCAGACATTATCCGTGTGTGCCACTAAGATAAGCCATCTAAAAAAAGAGGCGACGCAATTTAAAGCAGAGGGCGTTCAATTTGCCAAAAGAAAAATCGACATAGATTTAAAAAATCAGACTCTAAATGTGGAGCGAGCTGCGATCAATACTAAACAATCAAAGCAAGTTGAGGCATTTAATCGGCGTTTAAAACAAGCGCAATTTGACACGAAGCAATTTAATTCCAGCGTTCATGCCTTCAATACTCGGTTATCTCGGTTACATTCTCGCAGTGATGCGGTTAATACGTCCTGTGCGCAACGCACATTTAAGCATGCCGATATTTTGCGATTGCCGCCAAATTTACGCATGGCCATTGAGTCGAGCTCAGAAACCATGGACATACCACTGCTTGAAGAAAACGCTGCAACACAGCAGTAACCTATTCACCCCACGCAGTTAATAAGGGGTGTAACTCAGTCGACTTTTACGCTACCGCTCTATGACATGACCATAAAATAGCGCCAATTTTTCAATAAGGAACTTAACCATGACTGTTCATCCGTCACAGGCTCATTCAGCGCCGAATCGCCAAACCCTTTATGTGGCTATTGCGCTCTTACTCGGTATTGTCGTTGGTGAGCTGCTTCATACAATGCTTCCTAACACCGGAACAATTAACCCCTTACTTAGCCAAATCATTGCAGTATTTGCGGTATTGACTGATATTTTTTTGCGCTTAGTGAAGATGATTATTGCGCCATTGGTATTTTCCACCTTAGTTGTCGGCATGGCGAAAATGGGGGATACGCAAACCGTAGGTCGTATCGGCATTAAAGCGCTGTTATGGTTTTTCTCTGCGTCTTTATTTAGCCTTTTATTAGGCATGTTACTGGTTAATATTCTTGCACCGGGCAGTTCTTTACATATCGACTTGCCCGCAGTTGGGGCAGTTACGGGCTTGCCGGACGTTAAGCCGACGCTGGGCAGCTTTGCCGCACACATGTTTCCCAAAAGCATTGTAGAGGCGATGGCCAATAATGAAATTCTACAAATTGTCGTATTTTCAATGTTCTTTGGCGTGGCCTGCGCAGCCATCGGTGAGTTGGCGCAACCGTTAGTTAAGGCACTGGATTCACTCGGTCATATCATGCTGAAAGTCACCAGTTATGTGATGCATTACGCCCCCGTCGCGGTATTTTCTGCGATGGCTTCGGTGATTGCACAAAATGGTTTGGGCGTACTGTTTTCTTACGGCAAATTTATTGGTGAGTTCTATCTGGGTCTGCTTCTGTTGTGTACGTTTTTAGGCGGCATTGGCGCACTGTTTTTAGGTAAGAAAATCTTTTCTTTGCTACGCCACATTCGCGAACCCATGCTGTTGGCCTTTGGTACGGCCAGCAGTGAAAGCGCGTACCCTAAGCTATTACAACAATTGGAACGCTTTGGCTGCGATGAAAAAGTCTGTGGCTTGGTATTACCGCTCGGTTATTCGTTTAACCTCGATGGCAGTATGATGTATATGACCTTTGCGGTGCTGTTTATTGCACAAGCGTATGGCATTGAAATGCCACTCGGTGATCAGTTCATTATGTTACTGGTGCTGTTATTTACCAGTAAAGGCGTCGCAGGCGTTCCGAGAGCCTCACTTATCGTTATCGCCGCGACCCTGTCGATGTTTCATATACCGGAAGCAGGACTGCTGCTGTTATTGGGCATCGATCAGATTTTAGATATGGGCAGAAGTGCCACCAATGTGTTCGGCAACAGCATCGCGGCGGCCGTGATTAGCCGCTGGGAAAGAGCGTTGCGCTAACCGTTCGTTAGCGACAAACCAGCGCACGCTATAACGAAGCAGGGTTATTTTTACAATACACTTCCCACATAAAACGATAAGCGGCTTCAAGGTTTTGAGTAAATCTTGTTGCGTCACACAGTAAAGAGGCGGCCATTTGCGCACGAAGCTGATGTCTTAGTAGCGTTAGCTTGCCGTGGTTTTGCGTTAAACTGGCTTTTACAGCTAAAGCAATGTACGCGTCAATGCTGCTGGCTACCCATGCGTCAAGTCCTAATAGCCGTAACATTGAAGACGTCTGACGCTCAACCATACGCTGCCCTTCGAGAGCAATGATCGGTATTCCCATCCAAAGGCACTCACAGCTGGTTAGCCCGCCATTATAGGGAAATGTATCGAGTGCCACATCAATATCACTGTACTCAAGCAACATGTCCACATGCGGTGAAGCACCCCTGAGAATAAGCCGTTCAATAGAAATACCTTGCTGCCTAAACCGTGCTTCTAAGGCAGCCTTAACCGCAGGAACCCCTAGTGCTCTATTTTTTAATAACAAACGTGAACCAGGTGTCGCATGTAATATTTCAGCCCAAATGCGAATAAGTTCCGGATGCAGTTTATCTTGCCGATTAAAAGAACCAAAGGTAAATTCTTTTCCCGCTAAACAGGGTATCTCGGAAACAGCGGGTGCGTAAACAGGCGGCGTATAACAAAATCGTGTATCAGGCAACCTAATAACCGTTTCAGAAAAGCGTTGTGGACTGTCTATAGGGGTAGTGAAGGTGTCGGTGATAATATAATCCATCGCCTCCATGCCTGTCGTATTAAAATAATCTAGCCATGCCACCTGTATAGGAGATGGTTTACGCGCAAAAAGCAATGGTCGACCAGTAGGTGAATGCCCATCTAAGTCAATTAATATATCGATAGCATCCCGTTGAATACGCTCAGCAACGGCGTCATCATCAAGATGCATTATATCTACCCATTCTTGACACAGCTGACTTAACTTTTCGGTTTTAGCGTCTTTGTGAAGGGTTGATGAATAGACAATAAGGTGAAAATTCTCAGGGTTATGCGCTGAAAAAACACTGTCGAGAAAATGCCCCACAATTAAGCCATTAAAGCTACCCGATACATAGCCTAGTCGTAATTGACGCTTAGGCTCTGTGGAATTGGACCATGCCGGATGAATAGGATAATAATCCTGCGCATAATCAGCGGCCCATTTTCTGTGTGCCTGAAAAATAGTATCGTGAGATAACGTTTGATCATAATGCAGAGAAAACAGTAAATTGCTATGCAAACGGGCTTTTTGCGTAACATCCGTATGGCAAGCAACACTCCGATAATAACAGCTAATCGCTTCCTGAAAATTACCCAAGTATTTTTCTACATTGCCCAAATTACCCCATACCTCCGGTAACTGTTGATTGATGTGTATGGCCTGTTTATACGCTTTCTGTGCCTCTAAAAAAGCAGATAGTCTATAAAACAGATTCCCCAGAAGAAAATACCCTAAAACACGGGTAGGATCGAGCGTCAATAAATGCTGGTAACATTGTTTAGCCGCCTCAAAGTCTCCTGACTTTTCCGCCAAATTTCCCAATGCCTGCCAAGCATCCAAGCTTGCAGGCGCTAGACGAATAGCTTCTTGAATAGCATTTTCGGCGGCGTCTAATTGATTATTTTGCAATAGTGCATCACTTTGCTTTAATAGCTCAGGAACCGTTACTTTTTTTTCTACCACCTTTACTGGCGACCCGTGACATTTTTTAAATTTTATACCGCTACCACACGGGCAGGGTTGGTTTGGTTTGGTTTTCATGTGTAAATTTTCAAAGCATCCATTACGGCAAAACAAAAACGCGTTCAAAACAAACGGACTATCCGCTGCTAAAAAGCCAATACAACACGGTTGACAGGCATCAATAATCTTAAGCAAATCGTTACTTAGCGCATCATTTTTCGGCTTAGTGCAGCGCAATTTAAACCGAAATTCTGCTATCAATCCCAAGGCGGTTCGTTGCCATTATAAGCAATAAAGTTCTTATCCTCTGCATACGTCATGACGTTAGGGGTACTGTCATTAGCAGAAGTGCTGGCTTTTTTGGCGGACGTTGGTTTGCTCGTGGGTATTTCTGTCCCAGTTAATGCACTGGCTTGCGGCGACCATTGTGCAAAAACTGCACTGTCTTTATCGGCTGGAACGTACCATTTCTTCATGCTCGCATCCCATTTCGCGCCTAGTGCTTTTGCGGCATCTTTTTGTGCAAACGGGACATTAATATAGGTTTTCGAGTCGGCCATTTTATAATACTGATCATGTAGTTCTACGGTAACGGCATTATAAATCATTGCTTATACTGTCGAATCAAATTATGGGTACAGCGCCTATGCCATATAATGCTTTTTACAAGCAATCTAATCGCCAAGGAAAAAGGTTAATACATGCGTCAGCCATCCATTAATACACTGGCAATCCTACTGTGCTGCTTGGCAGCCAGTCCGGCTTACAGTGATAATCAAATCTATCAATGGTTAGTTAACGGCAAAACTTTTTTTTCTGATAAATCTCACCCGAATGCCCGCGTCATTATTCTGCCCGAAAAAAAAGCGACCTATCGGGTTAAACGGGTTATTGATGGCGACACCCTATTACTGGATGATGGCACAAAAGTCAGATTATTGGGTATTAATACACCCGAAATACAGCACGGTCAGCAAACTGATGAAGCAGGTGGCAGACTAGCCAAACAATGGCTAACGACGCAATTAACAGGGCAAGCCGTACGCTTGGAAACTGATAATGAAAAGCTTGATCGATATGGTCGTACGCTCGCGCATGTCTTTACCAGCTCGAATGACCATATTAATGTGCAATTAGTTCAGCAAGGACTTGCGGTGGTAAGCCTGTATCCACCCAATGTAAATTATGCAGCGGCTTTGATAGCAGCGCAAACTATCGCAGAAACAAAACACATAGGGCTTTGGAATGATCCTGCGTATGCAGTCAAAAGCATTAAGCAGCTTAACCTTGCTAATCAAAAGGGCTGGCAACGCTTAACAGGCATCGTTCAGCGTGTGCGACAAACGCGACAATATTATTATTTGGAATTTTCAGGGGATTTCAGTGTACGCATTCATCGGTTAAATGTAGCGTTATTTCCTGACCTTAAGACATATATTGGCCATACCGTCGAAGTGAGAGGATTATTGAATCAGCAACAAAATGCCCTTTCAATGCTAATCCGTCATCCTGATGCCATCAGGCTGTAGATACCCACATAATATACCATTTTTTTATAGGGTTAATTTGGCGCTTCAGCTATCGCTAAACCCAGTAAAAATAGCTTAACAGGCATTTACTGCATATTAAAACAGCTCATTAAGAAAATTTTTATGCTTGATTGCAATCAACAATTTGCATTAAATTAAGACGATAGCAACAAAATGTTGTACAATTACCAACTAATTTAGCCATCTATTCAAGCAATGGCAATCCGCATTCCCCCTTTTCAGCAGGTAAATACATGTCCAATGATGTTTCGATCGTCCCTTCTTTCAGTGATCTAGCTTTATCAGATCCTATTCTAAAAGCGCTGAAAGATGTTGGTTACGAAACACCCTCCCCCATTCAAGCGCAAATCATTCCTTTTATTCTGGATGGTAGAGATGTTCTGGGTCAAGCACAAACCGGAACCGGCAAAACCGCTGCGTTCGCATTACCTATCTTGTCACGCATCAATATCAAGCAACAAGATCCACAAGTTTTAGTATTAGCCCCAACGCGCGAATTAGCCATTCAGGTTGCTGAAGCGTTTCAACGCTATGCAGCACATATCAAAGGCTTTCACGTCTTACCCATTTACGGTGGACAAGACTATACCACGCAATTAAAGCAGTTAAAACGCGGTGCTCATGTCGTTGTTGGTACGCCAGGTCGCGTCATGGATCACATGCGTCGCGGCACACTGTCATTGGCTTCGTTGACGCATCTAGTGTTAGATGAAGCGGATGAAATGCTACGTATGGGCTTTATTGATGACGTAGAGTGGATTCTTGAGCAAATTCCCGCTAAAAGGCAAATTGCGTTATTTTCAGCAACTATGCCGTCTATTATTCGTAAAATTGCACAAAAATACCTGAACAAACCTGAAGAAATTACGATTAAAGTAACAACAGCCAGTGCCGAGAACATTCGTCAGCGTTATTGGCTGGTCAGCGGTGTACACAAACTGGATGCCTTAACCCGTATTCTTGAGCTGGAAACTTTTGACGGGATGATTATCTTCGTCAGAACTAAAACCGCTACGGTTGAGTTGGCAGAAAAGCTTGAAGCACGCGGCCATTCGGCAGCCGCTATTAATGGCGATATGTCGCAAATGCTCAGAGAGCGTGCTATTGCAAATTTGAAAAGTGGCAAGCTGGATATTCTAATTGCCACCGACGTTGCTGCTCGCGGCTTAGATGTTGAGCGCATCACACATGTTGTCAATTACGATAT
>JAPLRW010000051.1 GCA_026398935.1 Methylococcales bacterium | reverse complement strand
TACTGCACCTGTAGCTGTTCGCCTGACTCGCGGTTAAACGTATCCAGACGCGACTGTTTATCGGCGGCGTAAACTTCAGCCCACGGGTGTTTGCTGTAACTGACACTTTCTTTCAAATCATTGTTTTCTACCTGCTTAGCGGCCGCCAATTTCTTATCCAATACCCCATTGGGATGCGATGAATGGCAGGTAACACACATCATTTTTCCGTCATTACTCAGCGGTAAAATAATGCCCAGCTTTTTAACAGATGCCTCTAATTGCTTGAGCTTCTCTTTACTGGGTTTCACCTGATGCTCAAAGGCATTCAAATGTGGTGTTTTTAAATGACAGCCGTAACACAAAGTTTCACGCGGAACTCTTAACTTTAATTCGTCCGGCTTATAGGTACGATCACGCTTTAAAACCTCGGTATGACAATAAGTACAATTTTTTTCAATAATCTCGCCTTGCTTATCCAGCATCCTATGAATGTTGGGACGTTCATGGTCTTTCTTCTCATGACATTTATAGCAAAAATCCGTCAATGGCTCATATGATCCGCCGATCAAAAAATCATTGGCTTTTTTATCGACTTTATCAAACGGTAAATCTTCAATTTTTTTAATGCCATGACAGGTTTTGCACACCAATTCTTTTTTGTCGCCCAGCGGCATGGTTTCTGCGGGCGGGTGCATGGTTTTCAGCAACGGCACACCGACTAAATGATGCAATTCGGGTAAGCGCTTACTTTTAGACCAAGCTTGATTATGATCAATAACAGTGGTATCGCCCTCATACGGTATGCCATCAATAATATCGCCCTTACTCGGCTTCCAGTCGAGTAACAGTTCTGGCACACTCAACGGAAGAGGGGGTAGCTTAACCACAGGCTTCGCCACGCCAGTGGCGCTTATTGCCCATAAAGCCAAGATCAACCAAGCCATGCGTTTTCTCATAAGCCAGTTTGTGCCGCCATGCCATGGGTATGACACTCTCTGCAATCTGTGCCAACCTGATGCACCCCAGAAAGACCATTACCGGTATTTTTAGCGCCCTCTTCAATCAAGGTTTTCATTGAATGGCAGGTCACGCATAATTGCGAATAATCCCCTTGCGGTGTATCAATTAAAAAGGGCGTTTTACGGGCAAAGTCGGGGAATTTGAATACGCCCTTAGCGGTACTATCGATAATCAGCTTGTTATTATGTGTACTGTGCATGGCATGACAATCGACACATTCCACCAGCGATGCATATTTATAAACATCCGCTCTTAACCCTGCATACGTCCGATCACCAGAGCCTTTGCGCTTGCCGTGAACATCAATAAAATTCCAGTTATTTTCCATCGCCACCAACGGATGCCGCGAATCGTAACCGACAATGGCCGCGCCGGGTTGCTGGTGATCTACGTTATGACAACTGATACAAAACTCGGAACTGTTGTTGTAATCAACTATCGCTCCGGCTTTATTCGGGAAATGCGTTAAGTCGGTATTTAGCTCAAATTGACTGTTCATATCCGAGGCCGCGTGGCAGCCGATACACATTGCATCGGTTAATGGCTGTTCCGTCGATGCCTTAAAGTTATGATTTTTTGCCGCGTTTAAATCGGGCGCAGTTGGCAAATCAAACACGTTATGACAAACAGTACATTTACGGTTGGCATTAGCATCTACTATGCCCGCTGCGCCAGGATTACGGGTGACATTCGCGCCCGCAACCGTGCCATTCGCCCCGTGACACCCCATGCACGTCGCGTAGCCTTTTTTAAGCACAATGTCTTTGATCTTTGGTGCATTACGATGAATACCACTGACTGCGTGGCAAGCATCACACTGCGCAATGCCCCAGGCCGATCCATTGGCATTTTTGCCATGCGTCGGCGTCAACAGTAATTTCCCCTTCGCTAAAGAAACATCGGTGGTTTTGGCTTGTAAATCCACATCATTCTTGCCATGCGCATGGCAATCGCGGCAGGCATTTCCAGAGCCGGTTAAATGTACCCCCGATAAACCATTACCCGTATCTTTGCCCGCCATACCAACCGGATTAGTCATTACATGGCATAACACACACAATTGCGAATCATCATCCTTACTAACTGTGACTGTCGTGTTGGCATTTCTGGCTTGCGACCCCAGCTTAAATACGCCAGTCGCGGCACTGCCAATAATCAAATCATCATTATGTGTGCCGTGCATGGCGTGACAATCGGAACAATCCACACTGCTCTGATATTGATAACCGTTAAGTAAGCCGCTATAAGTACTGATGCCTAAACCTTTGCGTTCACCGTGTACATCAACATTGGTAAAAAAACTTTCGGAGGCACTTAATGCCAAACTGGGATCGGTATTTTTAATTCTAAAATCAGCTTGTTGATGATCTTGATTATGGCAACGCAAACAAAATTCTGTCTGATTAGGTAAAGGGGATTTCACGCCATTTCTGTCAGGGATAACCGTGAGATCAACGGCATTATTAAATTGACCGTTCATATCTGAAGCTTCATGACAAGCGACGCATTGCGTATCCTGCAAATCTAAAATGGTAGTGGCATCAAAATCATGTTTTTTAACACCAATGACTTTTGGCGAGTTAGGTAAATCACTGTTGTTATGACATACCGCACAAGGCCGGGGGGCATCTGTGCCGTTACTGCCGTGGCAACCCGTGCAAGCGCCATAGCCTTTTTGCTCGGCAATGTTTTTGATATTCGGCGCATTTTTGTGAATTAAACTAATCGAATGGCAGTTGTCGCATTGTTTAATACCCCATGCCGTGACATTACCGTCTTTACCG
>JAPLRW010000297.1 GCA_026398935.1 Methylococcales bacterium | reverse complement strand
TCGAATAACACCAAGTATTTGCCTTTAGGGTAGTGCGCGGGGATCATGATAATCTCATCGGCTTCCTCGGATGCCATACCCGCCAATTGCCCCGTCCAATCGAGCGCATTGACCATAATATCATGGGTAATAATGTCGAGTTTTTTCTGTACTTCGCCTTGGATGTTTTCAGAATCTGCACTGCCTAGTACGTCAATCAGGTTGCCACGATTAACGTTATGCGCTATTTGTTTACACGCCATGACAATGTTCGTCAGTAACAGGGTGAAGGTGCCTGACGCTTGCGGTGCTTTATGTTGTTGCTCAATGATAAATTGAGTGAGGGTGATTTTATGGGTCATTTACGTAAGTTACTGTGTATGGGTTAGTGTGTTGCATGCGGCTTTGGAGGAAGAAGCATAAGCGATAAACGTAAGCCCGCTGGACGACTATTTTAAGCCTGTTGCATACGGAGGGTGCGTTATTTTGTGCATGGAATGCACCCTACGCTTAGCAGCCTATCAGTAAATCTTCATTCCCTAACGTAAAAACCGTCCGCCACTGATGTCGATTAACGCGCCATTGATGTGTGATGACATATTGCTACTAAGAAACAGTACGGCACTGGCAACTTCTTCTGCAAAGGTATTACGGCCTAACGGCGTTTGTTTGCGGTAATTTTCCATCATTTCAGGGGTTGAATGAATGTCGTGATGCTGGGTTTCTACCGTGCCGGGCATGACTGAATTGGTACGCACCTGTGGCGCTAATTCTTTGGCTAAGGTATGCGTCATAACCATCAGCGAGCCTTTGGCAGCCGCATAAGCACCGCCGCCATTAGCGCCGCCTGTCTGCACAGACAGCGATAAAATATTAACAATACGCCCACTGCCCGTCGCGCGTAAGTGGGGAATTGCGCGCTTGGTCAGTAAAAACGCACTGGTGGCATTAATGTCCAAGGATTTATTCCAATCGCCCAAGGTGCAGTCTTCTATTTTGGCACGCTTAACCAATCCACCACTGTTATTGACCACGATGTCCAGACGCCCTGCCGCTGCAACCAGTTTGTCAACGGCGGCATTGGCTTCCGCTTCGATAGAGAGATCCGCAGGCAGGAGTATCGCGTGGATATTCTGCGCGGTTAATTCTTCAAATAGGCTCTCAGCCGCGTGCTTGCTGCTGTAATAATGCAGCCCGATAAAAGCCCCCGCTTTACCCAGCGAAAGCGCCACGGCTCGGCCAATACCGACGCCAGCGCCGCTAACAAAAGCAACTTTTCCGGTTAAATCTAAGCTTTGTATCGGTACCATGTTCATTACTCCACTATTATTTATTTTAAGCCTTACCCTGCATTAACAGTGCGCCATATTCTTCTGGGGTGATTACACCGCCCAGCGATTCTGCGATATTTTCATCACGCGCAGGAAGGGCGTCTTGAACGGCATTAATGCGTTTCCATTGTGCCAACGGGGTTAATCGGTCATTTTGCGGAACATATTTTGACGGCGCGATGCGTTGGTATTGATGAATATACCGCGGACAATTGATAAAAATCTCCGTAATAGTCACTCTCACCACCAATTCCGCCCCGAAAAATTCAGAGATCAGGGCGTCATTAGGATCAATACTGGCCGTGCCATGCACTCGAATACGGTGCGGCGTTTCAAAATCGATAAACAACAGCCCAACTTTATTATTAGCGGTAATATTGCCCATAGAGAGATACATGCCGTTACCATCAAAGCTGGGAAAGGCGAGCGTTTTACTGTCCAATACTTTAACAAAGCCAGGCTGTCCGCCTTTATAAGAACAGGTAGGATAGCCACGGTGATCAACAGTCGTCAGAAAAAACAGATCCCGTGATTCAATAAAGCCTTTTCTGTCATCCGCAATTTCTTCCGCAACGATAATGTCACTGACTCGATCCGCTAGCGGTTGCGTGTCAAAAAGATCTTGCATACGTCGATGCTGATCACCGTAGATTTCTTTCATGCGCTCGCTTCCTGTATTTTAAATTAGCCCGTCTTAAACCCGCCCGATACAGCTACATACTTTTTATGTGTTCCAATACCGCTTGGGCATGCCCTTCAGGGTTTACACCGTAGATTACCTCGTCCAAAATCCCCTGTTTATCAATGACAAACGTGGATCGAAAAATAGCCATGCTTTTAACGCCATTTTTCTCTCTTTCTCGCCAGACGCCATAGCTTTCACACAACTCCCCTGAGACATCCGCCAACAAATCAATTTTCAATCCAAACTTTTTAATAAAATCAATGTGACTGTCACAAGAATCTTTACTCACACCGATAACCACCGTGTCATGCGCGGCAAATTCATTGGCCAGTTGCGTAAATTCGTTGGCTTCAATGGTGCAGCCGGGCGTGTCATCTTTCGGGTAAAAATACAGTACCACATTTTTTTTACCCGCATAATCAGCCAAATTGACCGCTTCATCATGTTGATTTTTTGAACTGAATAAAGGTGCCGCGTGTTGTTTTTCTAACATATAAACCTCTCAATAATAAGACAGAAACGATAGATCATAAGACCACCCACAGAAACGGTGTATTGGCATCATAATGAGCGCCACAGAAAAAGTCTAGTCATTTACTATGGAATTAATCGGACAGAAACAATGCCACGGCAAATTACGCAATAACTACCCATTCGCCAAACAATATTATTGGTATAACAAAGACTTAATCTCGCCATAGCATTAGCGTCCGCTAAACAGTGACCCCAAAATACCCCGCACAATCTGCCGGCCAACCGTCGTACCGATAGTCCGCGCGGCACTTTTAAGCAATGCTTCTGTAACACTTTGACGGTTACTGGCACGTCCGGCACTTTTTGCGCTGGCTTTGGTTTCTTCTTGCTCAGCCTCTTCCGCTTCTTGTTGTACCGCTTTATTTTTAAGCATTTCGTACGCAGATTCCCGATCAATTTCCTGCTCGTAGCGCCCATACAGCGGCGAACGGCTGATCAAGTCTAGTCGCTGCGGGTCGGTAATAGGGCCTAGCTGTGATTCGGGTGGACAAATAAAAATACGCTCAACAGGGGTTGGGCTGCCGTCTTTATTCAAGACGGAAACCAGTGCTTCACCAGTTTTCAATTCCTGAATGGTTGCTTCCGTATCAATCTTAGGATTGCTGCGAAAGGTTTCCGCAACACTTTTGACCACTTGTTGATCTTTTGGGGTATAGGCTCTTAAAGCGTGTTGCACTTTAAAGCCCAATTGTCCCAAAATGCCTTCAGGAATATCCAGTGGACTTTGGCTGATAAAATACACGCCCACGCCTTTAGATCGAATCAAGCGCACGATCTGTTCAATTTTATCGCTTAACGCTTTTGGCGCCTGATCAAACAATAAATGCGCTTCATCAAAAAACAACACCAGTTTGGGGCGGTCTGCATCACCCACTTCCGGCAAATTCTCAAACAATTCTGACAATAGCCACAATAAAAAAGTAGCGTATAAGCGCGGCGATTTATTGGTTAAATCAGTAGCATCCAGAATACTGATAACCCCATTGCCGGAAAAATCGGTTTTACAAAAATCGGCGATTGCTAATCCTGGCTCACCAAAGAAATGTTCTGCGCCCTGCTCTTCCAGTACCAACAATTGCCGTTGAATAGCACCAATACTGGCGGGAGAAATATTGCCATATTCAGATTGCAATTCTTTTGCTTCTTCACCCATCCAAGCCAACATGGCACGTAAATCTTTTAAATCCAGTAATAACAGGCCATTGTCATCAGCGATTTTAAAACAACTGTACAGTACACCGGTTTGCGTATCGTTCAATTCCAGTAAGTTACCCAATAACAGCGGCCCCATATCTGAAATGGTCGTACGCACCGGATGCCCGGTTTTACCAAAAACATCCCAAAAAACGGCTGGATTAGCCCGGTGCTGAAAGCCTTCAATACCAATCTGTTTGACCCGTTCAGCAATCTTGTCATTGGCTTGACCTGCCATGGTGATGCCGGATAAATCACCTTTAATATCGGCCAGAAAAACCGGTACGCCAATGCGTGAAAAACCCTCCGCCA
The DNA here is from genome assembly GCA_026398935.1 of Methylococcales bacterium. Classification (GTDB taxonomy): domain Bacteria; phylum Pseudomonadota; class Gammaproteobacteria; order Methylococcales; family Methylomonadaceae; genus SXIZ01. The sequence goes on along the minus strand of JAPLRW010000297.1, from coordinate 3,209 downwards.
ACCGCTGCAAGGTGATGGTCTTACCCGTACCCGTAGCCCCAGAAATCATGCCGTGTCGATTGCCCATTGCCGCGTCCATTACTACTTTAACGCCGTTCTGACCGCCAATTAAAATTTCCTGCATTATAAAACCCCTTGATTTGAAAGATATGAACGCATCGTAGCACAGCGCAGAGTACCTCGGTAGCTTCGTTTAGCCCCTATTGTCAGTGTTATTTTAAAGGCCTCAATACCCGCCATTATTCATTCAGCTACCCGTTACATAAATCTAAGTAAGACTTACTGCCTTTATACGCGAAGCAAACACATGCCCGCGTTTTACGCATTTAAGCGTAACATTCCTAACGGGATAGTAGCAAAAACGTTTTTTTAACCCCTATTCGCGCCTAAATGTTTTATCATTGACGTTTTTAAACTTGTTAAAAATGTTCAGTCTAATGTCAGCAACTGCACCGTCAGAATCTAATCGAAACTTCGCACACATTTTCTTATTTGCAGCGACATTATTCATCAGCGCATCTTTGATGTTTGTTATGCAACCGATGTTTGGCAAAATATTATTGCCGTTACTGGGTGGCTCACCCGCCGTTTGGAATACCTGCATGGTGTTTTATCAAAGCATCCTGTTTTTAGGCTATTTGTATGCACACATTATTTCAACGCGCTTAAGTAGCCATAGGCAATTGCAAACGCATATTGCCGTCATGCTGATTAGTTTATTGGCTTTACCGTTGGCGCTGCCTGAGGGCACAAGCCCTCCGTCTGACACCGACCCGACGCTATGGATTCTGTGGACATTATTGCTGTCCATTGGTTTACCTTTTTTTGTGGTCTCCACCACCTCGCCTTTATTACAAAAATGGTTTGCTAATACGGGTCACCATACCAGCCACGATCCGTATTATTTGTATGCCGCCAGTAATGCTGGCAGTCTATTGTCGCTCTTGAGCTATCCGTTTTTTATTGAGCCACTCATCGGCGTTAGCGCCCAAAAATCAATCTGGAGTGGTGGTTACGTTTTCTTGTGTTTAGCCATTATTGCCTGTGGTGTCGTGCTGTGGCGCACCCAGCGTCAAGCGCCATCTGAAACTGAAACCACACCCATAGTAATCGAGAGTGCGCTATCAAACCGAACCAAACTGCATTGGTTAGCGCTTAGCTTTGTACCGTCTAGCTTATTATTAGGACTGACTAACTTTATTAGTACCGATATTGCCTCAGTACCGCTGCTGTGGATTATCCCGCTGACCTTGTATTTACTGTCGTTTATTTTGGTGTTTTCAAAATGGCACGCATCAATCCATCGATGGATGCTAAAGTTGCAACCCATTGTACTACTGCCCTTTATTGCCTTCTCTTTTATTAATCCTGCCGCCATCCCTTACTGGCTGGATTTAGCGTTACATTTATTAAGTTTTTTTCTGGTGGTGATGGTCTGTCATGGTGAACTGGCGAAACATCGCCCCTCCACGCACTATCTCACGACATTTTATTTAATCATGTCCTTTGCTGGCATGCTCGGCGGCATGTTTAACACTTTTGTTGCCCCCTTTATATTTAATGCGGTGTATGAATATCCGATCATGATCATTGCCGCGCTGCTGCTGCGCCCCGGTTTCCCAAAAAATAATCAGGCGTTTTTTAAGCAAGCCACCTTGCCGGCGGTGTTATTACTGCTGGGTGCTGCGTGTTTCAGCATTGCAGATGCCTTAATGCCTTATTTGGATAGCATTGGCGTGGTGCTGATTTTATTGGTAGGACTCAGTTATAGCTTTAGAAGGCAAGCCGTCAGTCTGGCGTTACTCACTGGCATGGTTATCTTTTTTACATTAACCTTGCATCAATTACTCTCCAACACACTGTATCAGGAACGTTCATTTTTTGGGGTACTGGCAGCACGGGAATCTGTTATTGCCAATGAACAAGATCAACCTGAAAAAGTGCATGAATTATTTCATGGCACAACCAAGCACGGCGCACAACGCTTGGCTGATGCATTGCAAACAACGCCGCTCACCTATTACAGTCGCCCAGGCCCTATGGGGCAATTATTTACGGCCTATAACGAGCAAAACACGCATTGGGTAATCGGCTCAGTTGGTTTAGGCGCGGGAGCATTAGCCTGTTACGCCAAACCCAGTCAACAATGGACTTTTTACGAAATTGATCCGCTGGTGGTTAAAACGGCCAGCGACCCTAAATATTTCACTTACCTAAGTCGTTGCGCACCCACGGCGACAATGCAAGTAGGCGATGCACGACTTTCCTTAGCCAAAGAAGCCGATCATAAATTTGATTTACTGATTATGGATGCGTTTAGTTCCGACTCCGTTCCTACACATTTACTGACGCAGGAAGCTATAAAGCTGTATTTTTCTAAACTCAACGAGCATGGTTTATTAGCGTTTCATATTACCAATCGACATTTAGCACTGAAAAACATATTATCCGATCACGCACAACAACTGCATTTGGCGGCATTAATTCAGGAGTTCAATCCTAGCACGCCCATGCCATTAGTCGTCGCAACCGATTGGGTGGTGCTGGCTAAAGATGCAAACAGCTTAAAACCACTGCAACAAAGTCACTTAGGTAATTGGCAACAATTGCCTTTATTTTTCAACCTTAAACCATGGACTGATGATTTCACTAACATCATCAGTATTTGGAAATAACCGTTCCATCAGTCGAGACTAACCAATGACCTTAACCATTCAAGAACTCGCAAACGTGTGTGACGCTACTGCCATACAAGGCAATGCACAAACGGTTATCACCTCAGCTGGCGATATTAAAAGCGCTGTCGACCAACAACTTACGGTGTTAAGTGACAACCGTTATAGACATTATTTGCCTGACTGCCAAGCATCAGCCTGTATTGTTAAAGAAAATGCGCTGCCGGAAAACGTCCCTGCCACACTGACTCTTCTGGTGTGTAAAGACCCTGAAATTAGCTTTATTAAAGCCGTCAATGCGCTACACCCAGCGAAACGCTATCCCGCGTTTATCGCACCGCAAGCCGCTATAGCCGAATCAGCAAAACTGGCGAATTCTGTTTACATTGGTGCGTTTGTCAGTATTGGGGAAAATAGTGTTATCGGCGAGGATAGCGTCATTTTAAACAGTGTATCCGTCGGTAACAACGTCACTATTGGTCGCAATTGCTCGTTACATCCTCAGGTGGTTATTTATGACCATACTATCATCGG
>JAPLRW010000228.1 GCA_026398935.1 Methylococcales bacterium | reverse complement strand
CCGGGCAAATCGCCACTGCTTACGTTATCGGCATTTATTTTTTCGCTGGGTGCATGGAGGGTTTGGAGCGCCTCCATAAGGCTAGGGTAGCGGAAACGATGTAAAATAACCACAGGCAGCAAGTCAATGAGTTCGTGTTGATGTTGTTGGCAGTAGTTAAGTGTTTGTGAAATAGCTTTGCGCAGGGTACTTTGATTAAGCCCTTCGGTTAAGGGATAGACTGGGGTTAAGCAGGCTTCGGTTCGACATTGTTCAGCGCCGCTGATGACTTGGTATTCCGGATGGACAATTTCAAGACCCGTATAGCTGTAGCGCACTTCACCAAAACAACTGATGGTAGTGCCGATACTCAGTTGTTGCTGTAGGCGCGCAGTAAAGTGAAAAAAGCGCAGATTAATAAAGCCGCTGTCGTCACTGATTCGACAAATCAAGCTGGAGCGTCGCCCTGCTTTTGCCTCGATAAAGTCAACTTTGCCGCAAATGAGTACATTCATCTCACTGCTCAGTGAGCCTATAGGGTAAAGTCGCGTACGATCTTCATAGCGTAACGGGAGGTGAAACAGCAGATCCCGGACAACATGAATATCTAAGCGGGTCAGTTTTTGTGCAGATTGTTTGCCAACGCCCGTCAATACATCAACCGGTTGGTTTAGTAGATTTAAACTCAAGCTTTGTTTCGGCACGGACATGATTACGACGGACGGTTGGATAGCGTGGTATTTTCAGACGGATGATAATGCTATTCGCCACGGTAAGCGGTCTACCCATTTTTTAGGCTAATGGTACTCTTGTTCTTGCAAGACCATTATGCCATCCATTTCAATTTGAGCATTTTTTGGTAACGCTGCAACGCCGACAGCCGCACGCGCCGGATAGGGTTCGCTAAAGTATTGCCCCATGATTTCATTTACGATGGGAAAATGCCCCAAATCAAGCAGAAAAATATTTAGCTTTACAATGTCGGTTAAATCGCCGCCAGCAGCAACGGCAACGGCACGTAAGTTTTCAAAAACTTGCGTGATATGCGCGCGAATATCGCCGTCAACCAAGGTCATGGTGTTAGGATTAAGCGGGATTTGTCCTGACAGATAAACCGTTTGATTGACCTTAACCGCTTGAGAATACGTGCCGATGGCTTGCGGAGCTTTATTGGTGTAGATAATTGATTTTGCCATGTTGTTTATTCAGCGAGTAAGGGGAATTAAGCTTTAACGCGAGTGATTTTTAACACAATCGATAACTGTTTTAATTGACGCATAATTTTTGCTAAATGCACACGGTCTCTCACTGTTAGGGCGATCAAATCAATACTGACACGGTCATCTTGATGGATGATGGACACGTTTTCAATATTAGATTCTTGTTTTGAAATAGTGGATGCAATGGTTGCCAGTGTGCCGCGCTGATTGAGTAATTCAATGCGAATTTCTGCCGTAAACTCGCCCCGCGTTTCGGCGCTCCATTCTATATCGAGCCAGTTGGTGGGTTTTTTACGTATTTCGTTTCTATTACGGCACTCATGGTAATGCACCACAATGCCTCGTCCGGGATTAAACAGTCCGATAACATGGTCGCCGGGAATAGGGTGGCAGCACTTAGCCAACGTAACAACCATGCCTTCTGTGCCTTTAATGATCAGCGGGCTGTTATGGGCTTTTTCACTGTCATCCAGTTTTATTGCCGCATGAATGTCGTCTTGATTGAGTAATTTGGCAATCAAAAACGGCATTTTATTGCCTAAGCCAATGTTTTCCAATAGTTGGTCGAGAGACTGCATATTGGTTACTTTTAATAAACTTTTTAAACGGTCAGGCGCAATATCTTGAATGTTAATTGACGTTGCAGATAATTCTTTTTCTAATAAACGCTGCCCTAAGTTGATGGCGTCTTGTTGGTGGAAGTTTTTTAAGTAAGCTCGGATTCGGGTGCGTGCTTTTGCTGTGACGACATAGTTGAGCCAGAGCGGATTAGGTCTAGCCCAAGATGCGGTAATGACTTCTACGGTCATGCCGTTTTCCAGCTGTGTTTGTAAGGGGACTAATTGTTTATCTATGCGCGCTGAAACGCAGGAGCTACCGATGTCAGTATGTACGGTGTAGGCGAAATCAACAATGGTCGCGCCGCGTGGCAATTTGATAATAGCGCCTTGCGGGGTAAAGACGAAGACCTCTTGTGGGAATAAATCGATTTTTAAATTATCGATAAATTCCATTGAATCACCACCTGCTTTTTGCATTTCCACCATGTCGCGTAACCATTCGTTGGCACGATCTTGGAAGGTGGTAGACTGGTCGTCGCTTTTGTATAGCCAGTGCGCAGCAATGCCCGATTCAGACATGCGGTGCATGGCATGGGTACGAATCTGGATTTCTACAGGGACACCGTATGGGCCTATTAAGACGGTATGTAAAGACTGATAACCATTGGTTTTAGGCAGGGCGATGTAGTCCTTAAAACGACCAGGTATGGGCTTAAATAAATTATGTACAATCCCTAAAATGCGATAACAACTGTCTTCATCGTTACAAAATACGCGGAAGGCATAAATGTCAAAGACATCGGAGAAGGAGGTTTTTTTAGTCAGCATTTTGCGATAGATGCTGTAGAGATTTTTCTCTCTGCCGGAAACTTCGCAGGCTAAATTAGATTGCAGTAAGCGGGTTCTAATCGTATTTTCGATGGTATTAACCAGCTCACGGCGGTTGCCGTTAACTTTTTTGACGGCATTTTTTAGAACGCGGTAGCGCAAAGGAAACATGGCGGCAAAGCCCAGTGATTCCAATTGATGCCTGATTTCATTCATGCCCAAACGATGGGCAATCGGGGCATAAATATCCAGCGTTTCTTTGGCAATACGGCGTTTTTTGTCACTCGGCATGACGCCAAGCGTTTGCATATTGTGTAATCGATCCGCTAGTTTTACGATAATCACCCGCAAATCTTTCGCCATGGCTAAAAACATTTTGCGAACGTTTTCGGCTTGCGCTTCGGCTCTGGAGGTGTCGTTGAGTAGGGTAAGTTTGGTAACGCCATCAACCAGATCGGCGACTTCTTTATTGAAAGCTTCGCTAAGTTCTTTTTTACTGACTAAGGTATCTTCAATGACATCATGTAAAATGGCCGCCATAATTCCATTGGCATCCATACGCAATTCTGCTAAATAGAGCGCAACGGAAATAGGGTGGCAAATGTACGCTTCACCACTTTTACGCACCTGCCCGCTGTGGGCTGTGTCGCTATAGTGATAGGCGCGCATGCAGTCGGCAACTTGTGCAGGCTCAAGGTAACTGTTTAAAATAGTGCGCAGCCGCCTCACCAATTTTTCTTGGGGAAGTTCTGTGTCCAAGGCGTCGATTACTTCAAGCATTGCAGACTACTGGAATGATTTAATTATAAAAAGCTGATCGGGCGACTCACTGGGTCGTTCGCCTGATGTAACAATTCGATATTGGCTTCTGTCACATGTCCTGCCGCAATTTCACGTAAGGCCAGTACGGTGTCTTTATCTTTACCTCTGGGTAGAAAGGCATCTGCTCCTTTTGATAATTGACGCGCGCGTTTACTGGCCAATAACACTAATTTAAAGCGATTTTCTATGTTGTCTAAGCAATCTTCAATGGTAACTCTAGCCATTTTATAACCTTTTAATAGTAACTAACGGTGATAACAATACAGTAAAAGCACAAGCAAAGGAATTAAGATAACTGATCACTTAATCCCTCGATGCTTATGCTTTCCATACGTTTTTTAACGATTTTTGTACAGTAATCAGGTAATGTAACTTAATTTACTGTACGTGTCTTTAATATTGCAACAGCAGGTAACTCTTTTCCTTCGAGAAATTCCAAAAAGGCACCGCCACCTGTCGAGGTATAGGTGATTTCGTCATTAACATTGAATTTATCAATGGCTGCCAAGGTATCGCCACCGCCCGCGATTGAAAAGGCTTCACTTTCCGCAATAGCTTCGGCCAATAATTTAGTACCTTTTGAAAATTGTTTAATTTCAAATACGCCCACCGGACCATTCCAAACAATAGAGCCAGCTGCTTGCATGATGCTCGCGTATTGTGCCGCTGTTTGTGGGCCAACATCTAAAATCAGATCATCCGCTTCAATATCCTCTACTAATTTAATGGTAGCCTCTGCCGTTTCTGAAAATTCTTTAGCGCACACGACGTCTACTGGGATAGGGATTTCAGTGCCATTTTTTTGTGCATCGGCCATGATTTGTTGCGCATCGCCGATTAAGTCAGGTTCATATAGAGACTTACCTACATTAAAACCAGCGGCAGCAATGAAGGTATTCGCAATGCCACCCCCAACGATCAGTTTATCTACTTTCGGCGATAAATTTTTCAATAAGGTTAGTTTGGTCGATACTTTTGAGCCACCAACCACTGCAACCAATGGTCTTTTAGGGTTTTCAAGTGCTTTACTTAATGCATCCAATTCGCTGGCCAACAAAGGGCCGGCACAGGCTATTTTGGCAAATTTAGCCACGCTGTGTGTCGAGGCTTGCGCGCGATGGGCTGTGCCGAAGGCATCCATAACAAAAATATCACAGAGTGCCGCCATTTTTTGACCTAATGCATCACTGTTTGCTTCTTCACCGACATTAAAACGGACGTTTTCACACAAAACCACTTCGCCCGGTGCTATTTTGACACCGTTTAACCACTCTTTTTCAAGGCGAACGGGTTTGTTTAATAGCTGCGAAAGATGTTCGGCAACGGGTTGCAAGCTGAATTCAGGGTTGTATTCACCTTCAACTGGGCGGCCGATATGCGAGAGTAAAATGACGGCAGCGCCTGCAGATAAGGCATGTTGAATGGTGGGTAAGCTAGCTTGAATGCGAATGTCACTGGTTACTTTGCCATTTTTGACAGGTACATTTAAATCTTCCCGAATCAGTACGCGTTTACCGGATAAATTCAAATCAGTCATGCGTTTAATCGACATCGTTAATACTCCGTTGAGGGGGTTTAAATTACAACCTACTATTATAATAGTCTTATAGGTGATCCGTCTTGTTTCCGTTACATTCTATTGCTATTCAGTCGTTATTTTGGCGTTATGTGCTTTTCGCCTTTCTATCCATTCTATGGGATAATGAGCAATTGGATCGAGCGGTACACTACTAACCTAAAGACATTGACAAGGCGCTAATAATGGACGAGAACAAAAAGAAAGCACTGGGTGCGGCATTGATGCAAATTGAAAAGCAATTTGGAAAAGGCTCGGTGATGCGCATGGGTGATGTCGCAGCGGCTCGCGATATTGATGTGGTTTCGACGGGTTCTTTGACGTTGGATATTGCTTTGGGTTGTGGTGGTTTGCCGCGTGGTCGGGTTATTGAAATTTATGGCCCTGAGTCATCCGGTAAAACGACGATGACGTTGTCAGTGATTGCGCAAATGCAAAAGTTAGGCGGTACTGCGGCTTTTATTGATGCGGAACATGCTTTAGACCCTTCTTATGCTGAAAAAATTGGCGTTAATGTGGATGATTTATTGGTTTCTCAACCGGATACGGGTGAGCAAGCCTTAGAAATTACGGATATGTTGGTTCGCTCCGGTGCGGTTGACGTTATTGTGATTGATTCTGTTGCGGCGCTGACACCAAAAGCAGAGATTGAAGGCGATATGGGTGCGTCACATATGGGTTTGCAAGCCCGTTTAATGTCGCAAGCGCTCAGAAAATTAACGGCTAATATTAAGCGTTCCAATACGCTGGTTATTTTTATCAATCAGATTCGCATGAAAATTGGGGTCATGTTTGGTAGTCCCGAAACCACTACGGGCGGTAATGCGTTAAAATTTTATGCGTCGGTACGTCTGGATATTCGCCGTATTGGTTCGATTAAAAAAGGTGATGAAGTCATTGGTAATGACACGCGGGTAAAGGTGGTTAAAAATAAAGTTGCACCACCGTTTAAGGAAGCGCAGTTTGAAATTTTATACGGTGAAGGGGTTTGCTTCCTTGGTGAATTGATTGATTTAGGCGCTAAATACGGCTTCGTGCAAAAAGCAGGCTCATGGTACAGTTATGGCGATGAAAAAATTGGCCAAGGCAAAGAAAATGCCCGGAGTTTTTTAAAAGAACACCCCGAAAAAGCCATTGAGTTAGAAGCTAAAATTCGTGCAGAAGTATTTGCAAACAAAGATCGATTGGTTGATTCTGCCGCCACAGTAGATTATTCTGATGCAGACGATGATATTGATCCGGATTTACTCGATTAATAGAGTAATGTTAGTTTAAGCGAGCGAGTGATTTGGATCTTGTGGCGTCAATTGACGGGAAAGTCGAAGAAATCTGTTTGCGCTTATTGACTTATCGAGAACACAGTCAGCAGGAGTTATTGCAAAAGCTGGCACTTAAGGGCTTTGCGGCTACTGTCGTACAGCCCGTTTTAGATGAACTGGCTTTAAAAGACTGGCAAAATGATTACCGCTATGCGGCGCTGTATGCTACGCAGCGGCTGCAAAAAGGCTATGGCGCGTTGCGGATTAGCTATGAATTGCGTCAGCGCGGCATAACGGATTTTGATGTAAATAGTATCGTGCTGGATGTTGCGACCAGTTGGTTGGATGTACTGGAAGATACGTATCATAAAAAATATACCCCTGCGCCGTTCATTAGTCGCAGTGAATGGGCAAAACGCAGCCGTTTTTTGTTGCAGAGGGGCTTTTCTGCTGCAATGATTAATACACTCTTTAAGCGTTTGCAGTTAAAATTTGAATAAGGTTAAATACGCGGTTTATTGACCTTTAGAGTCTTGTTTTTTTCTTTAAGTATTAAATACCTTTAAAAATCTTTGTGTATGATAAAAAAAATGACTAGCGCAGAACTACGTGCCGCTTTTTTGGCTTTTTTCGGCGAACGTGGCCATTCTATTCAGCCTTCCAGCTCATTAGTACCGGGAAATGATCCTACCTTATTGTTTACCAATGCGGGTATGGTGCAGTTTAAGGATGTATTCTTAGGGCGTGAACAGCGTGATTATGATAAGGCGGTAACCAGTCAGCGTTGTGTCCGCGCGGGTGGTAAACACAATGATTTGGAAAACGTTGGATATACCGCTCGGCATCATACGTTTTTTGAAATGTTGGGTAATTTCAGTTTTGGGGATTATTTTAAACAGGATGCCATCCGTTATGCGTGGGCGTTTTTAACAGAGGTCTTACAAATTCCACCCGAAAGATTATGGGTGACCGTATTTGAAGAGGATGCTGAGGCCGAAAGAATTTGGTTGGAAGAGATTGGTATTGATGCCACTCGTTTTTCCCGTATCGGTGCGAAAGATAATTTTTGGTCAATGGGGGATGTCGGCCCTTGCGGCCCGTGTTCAGAAATATTTTATGATCACGGTGTTGATATTGCAGGAGGCCCCCCTGGCTCGGCAGACGAAGACGGTGATCGCTATATCGAAGTCTGGAATCTGGTCTTTATGCAGTATGACCGCGACAGTGTAGGCACTTTAACGCCATTGCCTAAGCCGTCTGTAGATACCGGCATGGGCTTGGAGCGCATTGCAGCAGTCTCTCAGGGCGTGCATAACAACTATGAGATTGATTTGTTTCAAAAATTATTGACCGTCGCCGCGAAGTTAGCGGCTACCGATGATTTAACAAACAGTTCTTTACGCGTTATAGCCGATCATATCCGCTCATGTGCCTTCCTGTGTGTTGATGGTGTTATACCGTCAAATGAAGGTCGTGGCTATGTGTTGCGGCGGATTATACGTCGGGCGATTCGACATGGTTATCGCTTAGGGATTCGTGAGGTTTTTTTCTTCAAATTAGTCGCACCGTTAGTACTGGAAATGGGTGCTGCTTACCCTGAACTTGCCGCTGCTCAGCTTCAAGTGGAGCGGGTGTTGGAGAAAGAGGAACAACGATTCGCTGAGACGCTAGAGCAGGGGATGAAGATTCTGGAAGTGTGTGTTGCCAAATTAGAGGGTAGCGTTATTCCGGGTGAAACTGTTTTTCAATTGTATGACACTTATGGCTTCCCCGTCGATTTAACCGCTGATTTTGCCCGCGAAAATCATTTAACTGTTGATCATGCTGGATTTGAAGTGGCTATGGCAGCTCAGCGTGATCGTGCTAGAGCCGCCAGTAGTTTTAATGCTGAGTATGATCAAGACATTAAGTTGGACGGAAAAACTGAATTTACTGGCTACGCTGAGTTAAGTGAGTCAGCGCAGATCGTCGGCTTATTTAATAAAGGTCAAGCCGTCACGCACTTGCATGTCGGCGATGAAGGGGTTGTTGTACTGGATAAGACGCCTTTTTATGCGGAGTCTGGCGGCCAAGCAGGGGATAGCGGCAAGATAATAACGGATACTGGCACGTTTTTAGTATTTGATACGCAAAAGCAAGCTGGGGTGTTATTTTTGCATAAAGGCAAATTGACAGAAGGCGTGATGCGTGTCGCCCAAGACGGTGTGGCAACGGTTGATGCTGAAAATAGAAGTAGTATTGAACTAAATCATTCGGCGACACATTTGCTGCATGCTGCACTCAGAAAACTATTGGGTGGACATGTTTCCCAAAAAGGCTCGTTAGTTAATGTGAGTCGTTTGCGCTTTGATTTTACGCATTTCGAACCTATGACGGCGGATGAGATTAAGGCGGTTGAGCGGTTAGTTAATGCACAGATTCGTTTAAATAATGCTGTTGCTGCAGAAGTTATGCAAAAAGATGCGGCTATGCAAGTCGGTGCGATGGCATTGTTTGGTGAAAAATACGGCGATGAAGTTCGGGTGCTCAGAATGGGCGATTTTTCGACAGAGCTTTGTGGCGGAACGCATGTTGAGCGCACGGGTGATATTGGTTTTTTTAAAATCATCAGTGAAACCGGTGTCGCTGCGGGTGTAAGGCGTATAGAAGCGGTTACGGGTAAGGTGTGTGTTGATTGGTTAGAAAATCGTGAAAATATACTGCTTGAAATTGCTGATTTAGTTAAAAGTTCGCCAGATAAAGCATTGGATAAAGTCCAGCAGGTACTTGAAAAGCAAAAGTTACTGGAAAAAGAGCTGGAGCGTTTAAAATCTAAGTTAGCCAGCGCGTCTGGTGACGAATTGCTGGCGCAAGCAGTTGATGTGGCAGGAATTAAAGTATTAGCGGTTAAGTTGGACGATATTGATCCCAAAGTCATGCGTGAATTGGTTGATCAGCTCAGAAATAAATTGGGCAGTTCGGCGATTGTGTTGGCGACTGTGGTTGATGATAAGGTCAGTTTGATTGCGGCCGTTTCTAAAGACGCTATGGGGCGTATAAAAGCGGGTGATTTGGTCAACTCCGTTGCACTGCAAGTTGGTGGTAAGGGGGGAGGGAAGCCGGACATGGCACAGGCGGGTGGCAATAATCCCGCTGCATTGGTCGGCGCGTTGCAGCAAGTTCCGGCTTGGGTGCAACAACAGTTAAGTGTTTCATAGGAAGGGATAAAGTTACAATGGCAGTTTATGTTTATAAATTTGGTGGGACGTCGGTAGGGTCGATTGAACGGATCAAAGCGGTTGCTGAGCGGGTTAAAAACGCGCGTGATCAAGGCAATCAAATGATTGTTGTTGTATCGGCGATGAGCGGCGAAACCAATCGTTTAATTGCTTTGGCGCATGACGCGCAAAGTGAGCCTGATACGCGTGAAATGGATGCGTTAATTTCTACAGGCGAGCAAGTAACCAGCGCCCTATTGAGTATGGCTTTACGGGAAATAGGTTGTCCTGCTTGCTCTTATACGGGTGGACAGGTCAGAATTTTAACCGATAGCGTACATACCAAAGCCAGAATTCGCAGTATTGACGATAAGCGTTTGCGTGCGGATTTAGAGTCGGGTAATGTCGTGGTGGTTGCTGGTTTTCAAGGTATTGACGAGCACGGTAATATTACGACATTAGGACGAGGTGGCTCCGATACCACGGCGGTTGCAATCGCTGCGGCATTAAAAGCGGATGAGTGCTGTATTTATACTGATGTTGACGGCGTTTATACTACTGATCCACGCATCGAACCCAAAGCGCGCCGCTTGGATAAAATTACCTTTGAAGAGATGCTGGAGATGGCCAGTTTAGGTTCAAAGGTATTACAGATTAGATCGGTTGAGTTTGCTGGCAAATATAATGTCGCGTTAAGGGTTTTATCATCATTCAAAGAAGGTAAGGGGACACTCATTACCTATGAGGAATCACAAATGGAAAGTGCTTTAATTTCGGGTATTGCCTTTAATCGCGATGAGGCTAAATTAACCATAACGGGTGTGCCTGATTTGCCAGGGGTAGCGTCAAAAATTTTGGGGCCGATTGCAGAGGCTAATATTGATGTGGATATGATTATCCAAAATATTGGTGAAGATGGTGCAACCAATTTTACGTTTACCGTACATCGCAATGATTTTGCAAAAGCAAAAGCCCTGCTAGATACTATCTGCGAAAAATTAGGTGCCAAAAAAGTGATTAGTGATGATACTATAGTAAAGGTGTCTATTGTTGGGGTTGGTATGCGTTCGCATGCAGGTATCGCTAATACCATGTTTAAAACGCTGGCTGATGAGGGCATTAATATTCAAATGATTGCGACCTCTGAAATTAAAATATCGGTGGTGGTGGCGGAGAAGTATTTAGAGTTGGCGGTGCGCGCTTTGCATGCGGCGTTTGAGCTAGATAAAGAACCTTGCGAAAGTTAGTTTTGTTTTTTTAAAAAAGCTGGTATACTATCCAGATTGCTTGGTTGCTGTACCTTTACAGTGAGTTCGTATTAAAAAGTTAGGGAGATGTTATGCTTATCTTGACTCGAAGAGTAGGCGAGACTTTAATGATAGGTGATGAAGTGACTGTTACCGTTCTTGGAGTAAAAGGCAATCAAGTTCGAATCGGTGTAAATGCACCAAAAGATGTTTCTGTGCATAGAGAAGAAATTTACGAAAGAATTAAAAAAGAACAAAGTGAGTCCGCAGGATTAACACGTTCTGAGTAAAAAAATTAGGAGAAATGGCCGAGCGGCTGAAGGCGCTCCCCTGCTAAGGGAGTATGGGCTTTAACTCCCATCGAGGGTTCGAATCCCTCTTTCTCCGCCATATTAAGAAAATAAGCTTGACATTGTGTAAGTAATAAATCATAATACTCAAGTAAACAACGCGCATGTAGCTCAGCTGGATAGAGTACTCGGCTACGAACCGAGCGGTCGGGAGTTCGAATCTCTCCATGCGCACCATACAACTAGATTGTATAAGTGAAATTATTCCCCTGTAGCTCAGTCGGTAGAGCGGGTGACTGTTAATCACTAGGTCGGCAGTTCGAGCCTGTCCGGGGGAGCCAAACAAATCAAAGCCTTACATGTAAATGTAAGGCTTTTTTTTTGCCTTACGTTTTTCAGGGTAACGCCAAGGTAGCTTTTGAATTCAATCTTATGCTTTAGTAATTCAACCACATTAGGCATGCCCGCATCCAAGCAACTCTGGCAATTTAATCACAATATGCATACGGTATAACAACGGTACATTAACAAAAGCACACTTGAGCAAATTATGAATTTTTTAACAGATGCCGCAATAAATACAGCAAGAGCCAAGCCTATGCAATTTAAGCTAAGCGATGGTAAGGGGCTATATGTACTTATCATGCCTAACGGTTCTAAATATTTTAGATTTGATTATAGTTTTGATTCAAAGCGCCACACACTTGCGATAGGTGCTTATCCTGAGATTAGTCTTGATACCGCAAGATTAGCAAGAGATACTGCAAAAGGGCAAATAAAAGACGGTATAAAGCCCACAATTGATACAGTAGCTAATGCAAGCACTACGGTACAAAATGAAAACGTAGAGTTTGTTGCACTGCAGAAGATCAACAATGAGCTTCGTAGTAGATTAGCTGTAGTGACGTCCTTTAGTTGCTTAACGCCTTTGCAGCGTGACTGGATTGAAAAGGCTGATAGCGACCAGTTGACGCACTTAAAAGCACTGGACGAACAGTACGTCGACGCTTTAGAAAAATTTGATGATGATGCGCTTTTAATGGAATTAAAAAAACGCGGCTGGCAAATTGACGAGACTATGAAAAAGGAGTCGTAAAGCACCGTTAAAGACGCTGGAGTAGTTTGGTGGTATCGGAAAAACCCGACGATGGATGGGTCTGTAGTTATGCGGTCGGTCGCTTGGTGGCGGCTTTTAAACGAAATGCGACTTTAGGGGGATTGGTTGCTTGCTTGTTGCTGACAGCATTTTGTGGCGTGGACTGAATAGCGTATATTTGAGCGATTACTATTAACCGTAGTTGTTGGCGGTTTTTTTATTCCTGAAATTTGGCAATGATTGCGGGTGTTTTTTTTAGAAATGGGACTGCATTGAGGTAATTTAAATTTCAGGCATAAAAAAAGCCCTACATATTCATGTAAGGCTTTGATTTAATTGGTAGGCACGAGTGGACTCGAACCACCGACCCCCACCATGTCAAGGTGGTGCTCTAACCAACTGAGCTACGCGCCTGAAGTAAACCTCAGCCCTTTATTATACGGCTAATTTTGTATTAAGCAAACAAAAAAATACTATTTAATGACGTTATTGAAGAAGATGATCAAAATATTTCGTATATAGTGACTATTGGAACAGACGCTGTTAAAGTGATTACTCAACTTTTCTGTATGCGATTAATCATGCAGAAATAAGCGCTAGAACTTAACAACACACAAGGATTAACCATGAGTTTTTTTAATTCCATTCTTTCAAAATTAGGTATTGGTAGTGCTGAAGCTGCAGACGCGTCGGGTACAGTTGATCCGTCCGTTGCCGTGGCTGTTGCTCAAGCAACTGCTATTACTGAAGTTGATGTTGTATCAAAACTAGAAGGTTTAGCCGCTGCTAATGCGGAGAAGCTTAACTGGAAAGGGTCGATTGTCGATTTGTTGAAATTATTAGGACTTGATAGCAGTTTAGCGACACGTAAAGAATTAGCGACCGAACTTGGTTGCTCAGCAGAAGCAATGGGTGATTCTGCTCAAATGAATATTTGGTTGCATAAAACTGTTTTACAAAAATTAGCTCAAAACGGCGGAAATATTCCAGCAGACTTGTTGGATTAATTGCTTGTTTGATTAAAATGGCCGGGGTGGTTAGCATTGCATGTTTAATCGCCCTTGTCTTTTTTGATGTTATTTTGCTGCAACTACTCACATCCTCCTTTGAATAAGGTGAATGTGAGTAGTTAAGTTTTAACCTTATTTAACACTATGATCAGCATTATACAACGTGTAACGTCTGCGAAAGTCACCGTACAGAATAAAGACATCGGCAGTATTCAACAGGGTATTTTGGCATTGATTGCCATTGAGCCACTGGATACGGAAAAAGAAGCGCAGCGATTATTGGAGCGAATCTTAAGTTATCGTATATTCGCCGATGCCGATGATAAAATGAACCTCAGCTTGCGTGATATAAGGGGGGGATTATTGATTGTGCCGCAATTTACCTTGGCTGCCGATACTCAAAAAGGCAATCGCCCCAGCTTTACTTCTGCAGCCCCCCCCGAATTGGGATTAAGGCTGTTTAGCTACTTTTCACAACAAGCGCGCGCAGGGTATCATAGCGTTGCTTTTGGTCAATTTAGTGCTGATATGCAAGTCAGTTTAGTCAATGACGGCCCGGTAACCTTTACCTTAAGAATACCTCCGCCGATCATTTAATGGCCTACTCGTCTTGATCATCCTGATAAGGTTTTGCTTTAATGTGCGGGGGTATTTTGGGAATATTGGCGGTTCTGAGCAACACTAATGCACTGCCAATAATCAAGCACATCGCTAACGCTATCATTAAAAAAACCATTTTCATTTCCCCTTATACATTAAATTGTGCGTCGTATTTGAACCAGCGCATACCAAACAATACTCTTGAAATACTATGAAAAAAGTTGAATTACTTTCACCCGCAGGTACCTTAAAAAACATGCGATACGCTTTCGCTTTTGGCGCAGATGCTGTTTATGCAGGCCAACCTCGCTACAGTTTACGCGTACGTAATAACGATTTTCAGGCAGAAAATCTCGCCAAAGGCATTAACGAAGCACATCAGTTAGGCAAAAAGTTCTTCCTAGCGACCAATGTTATTCCTCATAACGCTAAAGTCAAAACATTTATGGCGGATATTGCACCGATTATAGCCATGCAGCCTGATGCACTGATTATGGCAGATCCCGGTTTGATTATGATGGTGCGTGAGCAATGGCCGGACATGCCCGTGCATTTATCCGTGCAAGCCAATACCGTTAACTATGCAACGGTCAAATTTTGGCAAAATATGGGCTTAACGCGTATTATTTTATCGCGCGAATTGTCATTGGATGAGATCGCAGAGATTCGGCAGCGTTGTCCTGATATTGAATTAGAAGTCTTTGTGCATGGCGCACTGTGCATTGCTTATTCTGGGCGGTGTTTATTATCAGGCTATTTTAATCACCGTGATCCTAATCAAGGTACCTGTACTAACTCCTGTCGCTGGAAATACGATACGCAACCCGCGCAAGAGAATGCAGAAGGTGATTGGTTGCCAAGCGATAATACCGACGTATTATCCATGAGCGATATTAGCAACGCCAGTTGTGGCGGAGCGGAACGGCATCCTTTAGCCGATAATATTTACTTTTTGGAAGAGGAGGGGCGTAAAGGCGAATTATTGCCAGTGATGGAGGATGAAAACGGCACGTATATCATGAATTCCAAAGACTTACGCGCTATTGAGCATATTCAACGCTTGGTTGAAATAGGCATTGATAGTCTTAAAATTGAAGGCCGTACCAAATCACATTATTATGTTGCCAGAACCGCACAAAGTTATCGGCAAGCGATTGATGATGCCGTAGCAGGAAAACCTTTTCAACCCGAATTATTAGGCATTTTAGAAAATTTGGCGAATCGTGGGTATACCGACGGATTTTACCAACGCCATCATACGCATGAGCAGCAAAACTACCTTGATGGCTATTCTAAAAGCCACCAACAGCAGTTTTGCGGTGAAATTAAACACTATGATCCGGCCACTGGACTGGCTGAGATTGATGTTAAAAATAAGTTTTCAGTTGGCGATAAGTTGGAGCTAATTTTACCTGAAGGTAATCAAGATATTGTGGTTGAGCGCATGCAAGATAAATACGGACACGCCATGCATGAAGCGTCTGGCGGTGGCTATGAAGTTAAAATACCGTTGCCAGCTATGCAACACAGTAAAGGTTTACTGGCACGGTATATTTAGAGGGATTAGATAAGCACAGTTCTTGCCAACGGCGCTTTGGTTAAATAGGCGAATTAGGTGACGATTTACTTACCATAAAGCTCAATAATGCCGGGTAACGCCGATAACGGTAATATTCTCTCCGCGGCTCCCAGCTTAATCGCTTCTTTCGGCATACCGAAGACAACGCAAGATTGTTCATCTTGTGCGACGGTATGCGCGCCGGCATCAAACATCTCTTTTAACCCGCGCGCACCATCATCGCCCATACCTGTCATAATAATGCCTAACGCATTTTCTCCGGCATATTTGGCTACTGAACGGAACAGCACATCAACCGAGGGTGCGTGTCTGTTTACTGGCGGGCCATCCATGATTTCTACATGGTATTGCGCACCACTCAGTTTTATCGCCAAGTGTCGGCCACCCGGTGCAATCAAGGCACGACCTGGAATAATACGGTCACCGTGTTTTGCTTCTAATACTTCAATGGCGCAAATACCATTTAAGCGAGCGGCAAACGCACCGGTAAATTTTTCGGGCATGTGTTGCACAATGACAATACCCGGTGCAGTCCGGGATAATTGCGTAAGAACCGCTTCCAGTGCCTGTGTCCCGCCCGTTGATGTGCCAATAGCGACGATACGATCAGTGGTCACCCCAACTCTGCGGGTCGTATTCTCAACGGCTGTTGCGCAAGATTCAAGCGCTGGTTTTGTTGCCACAGGACGATGAACGGTCATTGCCTTCATATGCCGCATATTAGCGAGGGCGGCGGCTTTAATGGCGCTAACAATATGCCCAGAATCCTGGCTAAGAAAATCTTTTAAGCCCATCTTTGGCTTGGTAACAATCTCGACAGCACCCGCGGCTAATGCCTGCATAGAGGTTTCAGCCCCTTTTTCAGTCAAGGTTGAACAAATGACCACTGGAGTAGGGCGCACTGACATGAGTTTTTTTAAAAACGTAATGCCGTCCATACGCGGCATCTCAACATCTAACAACACCACATCCGGCCATTCCTGATTCATACGCGTCATCGCAAAAATCGGATCAGATACCGCACCGATGACTTCAATAGTCGGCTCTTTACCCAATAACGCGGTCATGACTTGTCGGACAACCGCGGAATCATCCACAATCAGCACTTTAATTTTTTTATTAGTATTCATCTATTACTCGCTGTTTTTTGTGTGAACGTGTTGCATCCAGACGTGACCACTCCATATATCAAGCATCACATTACGGTGACCATTACCACCGACGTGCTCGGATTTTAATTTAAACCCGTGTTGCACTAATAAGGATTTACCGATCTGAATGTTTTTGTCTGATATATTGATTTTACTGTCGGTAACATGTCCTGGGAACTGATTGCCGCCGCCAAACATTTTTACTTCATAATCGGCGGGGCGTGTTCCTGCGTTATTTATCTCGTGCAAAAAAAGTAATAGCGCTTCATTGGCGTAACGTCCATCCAATTCAATGTTGCGATTAAGCTGCTTATTTTCAGGTAACAGGTAATGACACATACCGCCGATCAATAGCTTTGGATGCCATACGGTAAAGGCTACACACGAACCTAACAAGGTACGCACCCGCGTTTCACGGTCACCAAAATAAAAATCCCCTGGCTGTAAAAAAATGTCCAGTACAAAATCGGGTGTTTTCATAATGGTTTCTGATAAACGGATGGCATAAGCATTTTAAGGGAGGTTTTTAGGCCATTAAGGGATTCTGAGTGACTGATAATAAAATGACCACCCGGCAATAATCGACTGTATAGACGCTCAATGACGCGTTGCTTGGTATCTTGTTCAAAATAAATCATCACATTACGCAGAAAAATAATGTCAAACATGCCTAATTCGGGTAAGTCCTCGACCAAATTGGCATGCTGAAATTTCACCTGTTTACGGAGTATAGGATCAATCAGTAAAAAGCCTTCATACTCATCGCGACCCCTTAAACAATATTTTTTAAGCAGCATTGGGGGGATTTTTTCTGCAGCAGACAATTGGTATAAACCCTCTCTGGCTTTTTCCAATACCCGTGAAGAAATATCGGTGCCAATTATTTCCCATTGTTTAGACGGTAAATATTCCGCCAGCAATAACGCTAACGTATAGGCTTCTTCACCACTGGAACTGGCAGCACTCCATATGCGTAAGGTTTTAGACAGGGGATGTTTGGGCAATAATTGTGTGCGTAAAAAATCGAAATGTTGTGGTTCACGAAAAAAATACGTTTCGTTGGTGGTTAATAAATCAATGGCTAAACGCGTCTCAGTTTCTTCGCCCGGCATGCCTAAACGGCGAAAATAATCACCATAATTATTGAGGTTGAGCAGGCGTAAACGTTTCTCTAACCGCCCCATCACCATTGCTTGTTTACCGTTTTTTAAAATAATGCCAGTGCGCGCATTTAAAAACCGACTGAGCCAGTCAAATTCTTCAGCACGTAATGGAGTAATGTTAATGTGGGTGTTACTGTATGCAAGCGCCATGAGTGGTTTGTCTCTAACTAGTTAGGAATTGAATGGAATACATTTAAGCGTCGCGATGTATGCCCTACCTAGCATCTAAAGGAGTAGGGCACTGATTGCGTATCTGCATAAAATAAGACTACTTATTTATGCAGATACGCTTAAAAACGTTCAAATTTGGCTTCATCATGCATCATGTCTGTTACTGCAATGCGTTTTGCAGACGGTGGTGCTTTAGAATGTTTAGGCTGATGGCTACCCATGAACGGACGATTTGGACTACGGCGTTCATTTTGCCCAATATTAAAGAAGCCCATCAGTTCTTGCAGTTGTTCCGCTTGACTGGTCATTTCTTCTGCGGTTGCGGCTAATTCTTCACTGGCAGAGGCATTCTGCTGGGTAATTTGGCTCATTTGGCTCATGGCGGTGTTAATTTGATTAGCCCCTGCTGATTGCTCCAGCGATGCTGCCGAAATTTCCTGTACCAAATCTGAGGTTCTACCTATGCCGGGTACGATAGTGTCAATCAATGTACCCGCACGTTCGGCGGCTTTTACACTGTCCTCCGCTAACGCACCGATTTCTTGTGCGGCCACCTGACTGCGCTCAGCGAGCTTGCGTACTTCTGCAGCCACCACCGCAAAGCCTTTGCCATGATCACCAGCACGCGCCGCTTCAATCGCCGCGTTGAGCGCCAGCATGTTGGTTTGATAAGCAATGTCATCAATAATACCTATGCGTTTAGCAATTTCTTTCATTGCTTCGACGGTTTGTTTAACCGCCGTACCGCCTTCGACCGCCTCTTTAGCGGCTTTGCCAGCGATGCTATCGGTTACTTTAGCAT
>JAPLRW010000133.1 GCA_026398935.1 Methylococcales bacterium | reverse complement strand
GGAGTACTTTTTGTTTTACAACGAAGAAAGGCGACACCAATCACTGGGTTATGCGACACCGGATGTGGTGTACCGGACGGCAACAGGTGGCGGCGCAAAGATTGTGGACAGGTTCGGTAGTGAACGGGAAGTAAAATCACCAGCTGAAGAATTGGGGCAGCGCCAACCAGCTGCGGTCGAACAGGGTTCTATCTTAAACTAGGTAAAAGATTGTCTGGACAATGGGGGCCACTTTATTCACCCGTTGCAGAAAAGCGCAATGAACTGATTCCCATTAATAAAAAATATCCCCTAGATGAGGTATTGGCCTATATAGACCAGATACCGCTCAATAAAAAGCAATTTATTACGTATGAATATATTCTGCTAAAAGATTTTAATGATTCACCAGAGGATGCTAAAAAATTGGGGGCGTTACTGGCAGGTAAAAGTGCTTATATCAACTTAATTCCTTTTAACCCATTCCCAGGATCACAGTACCAGTGTCCCGATTTGGATAAAATTGAACAGTTTAAAGCCGTTTTAGACACGTTTAAAATCCCGACGTTAATAAGAGGTGCTAAAGGCGACGATGTATTAGCCGCCTGTGGACAACTCAACTCTAAACAGTAAATCGCTATCAAGTGCCAGTGAATGCGGTAAAGCCGAGTCAGCAACCCGCCAGACGAAACACGGCAGCGCAGTTTTGGTGGGTCACTACCGCGCTATAACTCAGGCACTACCCCAGCAATACCATCACCTGAACAGTCAATTTTTCATGCATTGAAAAAAAATGTGAACTTTAATTAAAGAACTGACCTTTGCTGCCGATGTTATCACCGTGGAGCAACTTTTTTGTGATGGATTTAACATTTAAAAAGCAGGCTTCGAACGTTGCAAACTAAAGTTAAACGGAGTGTCTGTCATGATTTCCCAAACATTGCCTTCTGCATTACCCGCACGCCACTATCCTTCAAGAGCAGATCAAGCACAAGGGGGGCGTTTTAACCATTCGCCTGATGCAGCCGCAAATAATCGGCAACAGTCTACTGTTGATCAATATCATCATCTAAATCAACAAGGACAGAATCCTGCGGCTGTCGCCTCAAGCACTGAAAACCAAAAAGTCGCCCGTTTAGCTACGCAAGACCTGAGTACGGTATCAAAAAGTTCGTTTTCGATGCAATTTACTACCAAAGAAGGAGATGTCGTAACCATTGGTTTCAAAGCCGCGAATGAAAACCATCAAAGTAGCGCGACCTATCAGGACGGTAACGTTACGGCAAGCGGCTATCAAGCCAGCTCTAAACAAAGCACTGAATTCAATGTAAGCGTTGAAGGCGACTTGAATGATGCAGAAAAAAAATCCTTAAGTGATTTGATGCAACAAATGCAATCCGTGGGTGAAAAATTCTTTACCGGTGATTCAAAAGCCGCTTTTCAACAAGCGCAAAAAATGGGCTTTGATACAGAACAGATTGCTGGCTATTCCATGAGTTTGAATATGGAAAAATCGGTTCGCGCAGTCAGTACCTATCAACAAATTAGTGACCAGAAACAACCCGTCGACAGCAATACGCTTAAAAAAGCCGGTGATTTTTATAACCAAGCAGATCAAGCCTTGTCCGGAAAAACCGATAGTTTGCAGCGCTTTGCCGAACCCGATAAAGCGTTTAATGATCTGGCGAAAGGCATCATTGATGCGGTTGCCAGCCAATTTAAAGACCAGCCTAACATCGATCAACAAGCCGATACCTTAAAAAAAATAATGGCATTGCTGAATGCTAAAGCTCAGCCAGCGCCCGAACCTGCTAAAGCTGCACCTGTGCAAGAACCCACCACAGTCGCCCCCACACAGGCAGCAGAAACGGCAGCAGCTGCGCCTACTCCACCCAGCTCGCCCTTCGCACAATAATCACTGCCAAGCAATACGCCATAAGCAGCCCTTATGGCGCTGATTGTTTATCCGTAAAGGCATTCACGCTACGAATACCTTTAATCATCCCAAGCTCGCTATCCATCTATCCATCTATCCATCAGTCAGAACGGTAGGTAGGAACGAAGCGCATCATTCAGGTTACAATTGCTTATCTAGCCCATCCGCATAGCAAATAGTGCATTATCCATACAGCGTAACCTTGGCCATAAGCCAGAAATAGGCCAGACGGCAGGCGCGTATATCATTTAGGGAAAATATGGCGTATTTAAATTGGATTACAGATGAAGCGTTAAAAGCGTGTGTGCGCGAGGTGCTGACTAAAGGCTTGCGGGGCATTTCAAACGCTGAGAAAAATTTTTACAGAAACGGCGTTGATCCCTTTTCAGCGGTATTTGATGCTGCTTGTCAGAATATTAGCTTAGAGCAATGGCTGCATTTTGAGCGTACACGTCAAGCGCAAAAAACATTACAAAATGCGTTAGGTAATTTTCATCAAAAACTGTTGGCAAACGTGAATGATTGGGAAATCCCTGAGCTAGGTTTTGTCGATTTGGTTTCTGATAAGACCAAGAGGCTTGCCGAAATTAAAAACAAGCACAACACCGTTAAGAAGTCTGATCTAAAAGCCGTTTACGATGAACTTCAAGCGGCTGTTTTACATAAAACGTCAAAATATCATGGCTATACGTCTTATTATGTTACCGTGATTCCGGCGTCTAAAAAGCGCTTTGTTAAAGAATTTACCCCATCCGATAATGAAACAAAAACCGTACGCCAAGCCAATAATCACATTTTAGAGATTGATGGCTACAGTTTTTATGCGCTAGTGACCAGTGAACCAGAAGCATTAAAACAACTGTATCAAGTGCTGCCTGCGGTTATTAAAGACGTATTGGCGGAGCCTGCATTTGCAAACAATCCATTATCGCCATTTGCACAGGAGCCGTTGTTTACCGAGCTGTTTACAAAGGCGTTTGGCTAATAATATCCATCGTTTCGCTGTCTGGCTGATTATGCACCATGGACAGTACGCAACGGCCTAAGTGATACGCCATATTAACCGGTACGGCGTTACCAATCTGCCGATATTGGGCACTGGTTGATCCTGTAAATTCCCAGGTATCAGGAAAACTTTGGATACGCGCGTACTCACGCACGGTTAGAGGCCGCGTTTCGCTGGGATGACAGCGCTCCGTTTGTTTTTGCGCAGGATTACAGGTGAGTGTCAGTGACGGCTCATCCCAAGATAAACGCCGTGCCATGCCGGTTTTACCGCCCCCTTGAAAATAGCTGGCGCCCATATAGCTGCGCTGCAAATCATCCGGTAAATCACGCCAGTAGCCCCCTTGCGGAATGAGGTGCATGACCGCAGATTTCTTTTCGGTATATCCTTGTCCTGCCGATTTTGGCACTTCTTTTAAGGCTTGCCGTAAGGGGATAATGTAATTATTCTCTTTGGGAAAGCAAAAGGGCGATGCCAGATCATTACGAATACCAATAATCACCAACCGCTCACGTTTTTGCGCAACATCAAGATACTGCGAACGCAATACTTTATACGCGACGCGATACCCCAACTCTTCCAATACACCCAACATGGTTTGTAGCGTTTTTCCCTCATCATGGCTCAGTAAGCCTTTGACATTTTCACCCACTACAACTTTGGGCTGTACGGTTTTAATGCACCGCGCGAACTCAAAAAACAATGTACCCCGCGTATCTTCAAAGCCTAATTTTCTGCCTGCATAGCTAAATGCCTGACAGGGGAATCCGCCAGAAACAATGTCTGCGCTAAGGCCGGAAAATTCAATTTTTCTAACATCCTCTTGCGTCACCCGCCAGTGCGGACGATTTTTACGCAAGGTATTGGTGGCATGCACATCAATTTCTACTAACAGTTCATGATGAATGCCCGCATTCTCAAAACCCAACGCAAGACCGCCCGCACCAGCGAACAATTCTACAGAGGTTGCTGAAAGCGGCTGATTCTGCGCACGTAAAACCTGAAAGCCTAAATGACAGGGAGATGCCAGCGCTTGAGCTTGAATGCGCTGTATTTCACACAGTGAAAATACGCGGTGATTATTTTCATCACGAAAAGCTTTAATCAGGCCTTTTTTCTCCCAACGTCGTATTGAGTCGGAATGAATATTAAGGTGTTCTGCCGCTTTTGAAATAGAGAGTAACGTTTGATTTAACATGATAACCCGTGCCTTATGCATTGGTTACCATATTATCATAAAGGGGTCGAAGACTGTACCCCATTTTGATTTATTCAGTCACAGCCTAACGTACTTTTAATCATCCTCAATCGGTTTGCGCTTAGGAATCATTAAGCGGCTAAACTGTCTATTTTTAAACCAAACAGCAACGCGAAAAGCCAGTAATACAAAGACGACCAGTGTATAAAAAAATGGCTCAAGCAGATTGCCTTTAAGTTGCAAAAAGTAATGCACAATAACCACAATAGAGGCGGGATAAATAAAATAATGCAGTTTTTTCCACTTTTTCCCCATGATTTTCTTTGCTGATTTGGACGATGTTATCGCTAACAAAAAGATAACAATATAGCCTAAAAATCCAAACCAGATATAGGGGCTTTCAAGAATATCCAGCGCAATAATCGGCCATACCAAGGCGTGATCAATAACAAGATAAGCGAGCAAGTGCAACGTGGCATAAAAAAACGAATACAGCCCTAATAGCTGCCGATAAGTTGACATCCCCGGCCATCTGGTTAGCTTTTGAATAGGCGTAATCGCAAGCGTGAGGCATAAAAAACGTAACGCCCAGTCACCCAAACGAATATGCAAGGCTTGAATAGGATTAGCCCCCAAATTGTCGAATAAAATATCGCTACCAATCCACAGCAACGGTATAAGAGAAACAATAATACACACAGCACGCCCTTTCGATACATTCTGCATACAAAGCGCCCAGCCGCTCCTCGACCAGTGCGTAATAAACGACAAACACAAATGCCGTTTATGACTAAATCCTGCGCAAAATTTGGTCAGCTCATAGCGTAACATTAGAAAAAATGCGCTAAGTTCATATCACGATACATTGACGCAACCTCCGCACCATACCCATTAAATAATTCCGTTTCCCTGCGTGGCGTAAAAAACCGACTCCCAAGCTGTCTTTCGCTTATTTGACTCCAGCGCGGATGTGACACCGCGGGATTAACATTGGCATAAAAACCATATTCTTCCGGCGCATATTTATTCCAGGAGGTTAACGGCGCTCGTTTTAATAATTCAATTTTTACAATGGCTTTGATACTCTTAAAACCATATTTCCACGGCACGACCAACCGCAGGGGAGCGCCATTTTGTTTCGCCAAGGAATCACCGTACATACCAACGGCTAAGATGGTCAACGGATGAACCGCTTCGTCAATGCGTAAAGCCTCGACATACGGCCATTCCAACATCGCATTGTGCATCACTTCAGGTTGATAAGCGGAGGTGAATTTAACAAATTTTGCACTGGACAAAGGCTTAACCCGCTTCAATAAACTGGCCAGAGGAAAACCTACCCACGGCACAACCATTGACCAGCCTTCTACGCAACGAAAACGATAGATAAATTCTTCAAGGGCTTGCTGGCTTAATAGATCGTCTAAATGCAAGGTCATCGGCGTCTCAACCTCGCCGGTTATTTCAATAGACCAAGGATCAATTTGCAGCGCTTGCGCCAAATGCGTTGAATCTTCTTTATTAAAGGTAAATTCGTAATAGTTGGTGTAATTTTTAACCAGCTCAATGGGCGTTGCTGTTAATTTATCGATCGATAGCTCTGTTTTTGGCAC
This sequence comes from Methylococcales bacterium, assembly GCA_026398935.1. Classification (GTDB taxonomy): domain Bacteria; phylum Pseudomonadota; class Gammaproteobacteria; order Methylococcales; family Methylomonadaceae; genus SXIZ01. The sequence continues at coordinate 10,883 of JAPLRW010000133.1, read as the reverse complement.
ATTTTTCCAGCCAGTTTCTCCAGCAAATGCCGATGAAATAGTCGAACCCGCTACGGCTGAAGCCAGCATGGCTTTAATTATCTTACGCCGCTGATAAAATAATTGTGGGTCAGTAATTTCGCTGGAAGGAATGTCTTTTTTAGTTTTAATAATCATACTTAACCCACCGTTAACTGCCGTAATCAATGCAGGCCATATCGCCTATTTCAAGCCTTGTGCAATACCTACGGAACACTAAGCGATATTTTCTCTATTTTTAATCGGGGCAGGGCTCATTACGATGCCCGTTGAAGACATTGGATCGTCACTAACTCCTTGATTTTCTCAACCGCATTTTCAGCGCCCTCTTCAATAGCAATGCGTATTAATTTTTCAAACGGGCGCATAAAAAGCTCAATGTCTAAAAGCTCAAATCTGAACGTCAATCTAGTTTGATCATCTTCACGCGCTGTCAGGTAGGTATTTCTATAAGGTATGTTTGACCCTTGTAAAATAAAACTCGAATACGGCGTATATTCAACTATTTCAAAAAGTGATTCGACCAGCGCGCCATTATCCTCACGCACCTGCCGACCTTTAGCACCAACAAAAATACTATTTCCCTCTTCTAAATACTCCAGCGCAACAATATCTGGCGTCCATTTAGGATAATTGAGGAAAAAATTTTCCGCTATAAAAGAAAATACCTCCTTGCTGCTGGCTTTAATGCCAATACTCGCTTCACCAACAACGCGTTTTGAGTGACCAAATGGTAGTTTTATTTTCATTAAGCGCTTCTGCCTATAAAGAAATAATCTATACCTAATGTATCGTGAGATTTCATGTTGACAAGAACGCGGTAAAAAATCCTTTAAAAATCTCTTCAGGCGAGCGTTATCGGGTATTTTTCTAAAGTATGCAAGGGCGCTATCGAAGAAGTGCTCATTATGGATTAAATCCCCCCACCTACGCTAAACACCTTATAATTAAGCATTAACTCATTAGCAGCGCCGCATTATGTATCGATACGAAGGTCAATTAGTCCATGAAAGCCACGATGATGACGGTATCATTGAAGTCATTGATACCCAAGGTGTACGCTCCTTGCATTTTGGCTCATCCTCGCGGCAAAGCAGTATGCGACTGAATGATCCCGATAATCTGGAATTAGACTATGTACGCGCGATGATGGCTTGGCTACTGTTTAAAGAAACGCCGGGTAATGCACTGGTGATTGGTTTAGGGGGGGGCTCTTTAACCAAATACCTCTTACACCATTACACCGACATTCAAATAAACGTCATTGAATACCGCCAAAGTGTCGTCAAGATTGCCCGTAGTCATTTTAATCTCCCGCTTGATCCACGCTTAAAAATCATTATTGATGACGGTGGAGATTATCTGCGTAAACGCACTGACACCTTAGCGGATCATTATAATCTGCTGTTTCTTGATGCTTTTGACCACGAAGGCATGGCAGAATCGGTGCGAAACGAAGCTTTTTTTGATGCCTGCAAAAGCGTTTTAACTGCTGATGGTATTATGGTACTTAACTTATGGGGCTCAGATAAGGCCTTGTTTCAACAAGTGACTGAATGGCTGGGACGCACGTTTAAATGGCGGCTGTTATTTTTACCAGTGGCGAATAAAGGCAATATTATCGGCTTTGCTTTTGGTGAGAATGTACCGATTGTCCAAATGAAAGCACTGCGCACACTCGCCATTGCACTAGAAGAAAATCATCATAGCATTGATTTTCAAGGATTTTTAAAAGAATTTAAACGCAATAACGCACACATACTTAATAACGTAATCTCATTATGACCGCGATACCAACACCTCCTAACCTCTTTAGTTACCGTAAACATTGGGCACACCGCTTTGGCACAGCCACCGAACTGCCGATGAGTCGCGCCGAAATGGAGGTATTGGGCTGGGATAGCTGCGACATTATTCTAGTGACAGGGGATGCGTACATCGATCACCCCAGTTTTGGTATGGCGTTAATTGGACGCTTATTAGAAGCGCAGGGTTTCCGCGTGGGTATTATTTCCCAACCCGACTGGAGCAATGTGCAGGATTTTCGGAGTCTGGGTAAACCCAACTTGTTTTTTGGCGTAACCGGCGGCAACATGGATTCCATGGTAAACCGTTACACCTCTGACAAAAAAATTCGCTCCAATGATGCGTATACGCCAGATGGTACAGCCGGTAAACGACCAGATCGCGCAGTCAATGTATACTCCCACCGCTGCCGTGAAGCGTATAAAGAGATTCCTATTATCATCGGTGGTATTGAGGCGAGTTTACGCCGCATTGCACATTATGATTACTGGTCAGACAGGGTACGTAAATCGGTGTTGCTGGATTCAAAAGCAGATTTACTGGTCTACGGTAACGCCGAACGGCAAATTGTTGAAATAGCCCATCGCCTTGCTAGCGGCGAAAAAGTCAATGAAATACACGGTATTCGTGGCACGGTGCATTTTGTTAAAGAAATCCCAGCGCACTGTGCCATAAAATACTCAACCGAACTGGATAAGCCCGGCGCGGTTTTTGTACCACAAGATCCTTATCAGGAACAACCCGCCTGTGCCACAGAGGCAGAAGGCTCTTCGGCAGACAGCAACAGTAACGAACACGTCATTCACCTGTCGCCCGCGCTCCAGAAAAAAATCATGCGAGAAAATACCGTGATTATTTTACCCAGCTATGAAAGCGTTAAAGACGACCCCATTCTTTACGCCCATACCTCACGCGTTATGCATGGCGAAACCAATCCGGGTAATGCGCGCACTTTAGTGCAAAAACATGCCAATCGACTGGTTTGGATTAATCCGCCACCAATCCCCTTAACTACGCCTGAAATGGACGGGGTCTTTGATTTACCTTACTCACGGCTGCCCCATAAAATCTATGGCAAAGCAAATATTCCCGCGTTTGAAATGATCCAGCATTCGGTGAATATTATGCGTGGCTGCTTTGGCGGCTGTACGTTCTGCTCGATTACTGAGCATGAAGGGCGCATCATTCAAAGTCGCTCCGAAGACTCTATTATTCGCGAAATTGAAAACATACGCGATACCTCGCCCAATTTTACGGGTCACATCTCCGATTTGGGCGGCCCTACGGCAAACATGTATCGTCTTGCCTGTAAAGACCCTGAAATTGAACGCGCCTGCCGTAAGCCGTCCTGTGTATATCCGGGCATTTGCAGCAATCTCAACACCGATCACTCCTCACTGATCAAGCTGTATCGACGCGCGCGCGCCTTGCCGGGCATCAAAAAAATCTTTATTGCCTCCGGTCTGCGCTACGATCTCGCGGTTGAGTCCCCAGAATATGTCAAAGAACTGGTGACGCACCATGTCGGCGGTTATCTAAAAATCGCGCCCGAGCATACCGAAACTGGGCCATTATCTAAAATGATGAAGCCGGGCATGGGTACCTATGACCGCTTTAAACAAATGTTCGAGCAATATTCTAAAGAGGCAGGTAAAGAACAATACTTAATTCCTTATTTTATTGCGGCACATCCCGGTACGACCGATGAAGACATGCTCAATCTGGCTGTCTGGCTAAAAACCAATGGCTTTAGAGCCGATCAGGTGCAGGCTTTTCTACCATCTCCGATGTCTATCGCTACCGCCATGTATCATTCCGGCAAAGATACGCTGCGGAAGGTCAGCCGGAGTGCGCCGGACATTAGCATTCCTAAAAGCGTTAAACAACGCCGCTTGCATAAAGCCTTTCTGCGTTACCACGATCCCAAAAACTGGCCGCTGTTACGCGAAGCCTTACAAAATATGGGGCGTAGCGACTTAATCGGTAACGGCAAAAAACATCTGATACCCTTATTTCAGCCCAAAGGCACGCTTGACCCAGCACAAGCTAATGCGCAACCAGAGAAAGTTCAGGCGTTTAAAACGAAATATACCGGCTTTAAAACACCTCAAAAGCCCCATCAAGGTAAACGCGTTGTCACACAAAAAAACAAACGTATTAGATAGCTCAATTAACGTCTTAACGAGGTAATGTATGTCTGCCGTATTGACACAAACTCACTACACCACTGAAGACTATTTAGCCTTGGAACGTAGCGCATCGTCTAAAAGTGAATTTCACGACGGGCAGATCTATGCAATGACTGGCGCAAGCCGCAAGCATAATCTAGTGTCTGGAAATATTTACCGCGAACTCAGTCTGCAACTAAAAAAACGTCCCTGCGAAGCCTACATCAACGATATGCGCGTCAAAGCCGCCGAAGCGCGCAGCTACCATTATCCAGATATTGTCGTGGTGTGTGGTACACCACAATTCGAAGATGCCTATGTCGATACCTTACTTAATCCCACGGTACTGATTGAAGTGTTGTCGCCGTCAACCGAAGCCTATGACCGTGGCGGGAAATTTGCCCATTACCGTAAAATAGCGACACTGCGCGAATACCTGTTAGTCACACAAGACGAACCCAGTATAGAGCGCTACCTGCGACAAGGAGATGTTTGGATATTAACAGAAGCACTGGGGCTTGACGCGACGATGCCACTGGAAAGCATCAATTGCACACTCAGCCTGCGAGAAGTGTACGACAAAGTGCTGGAGGAGGGCGATACTGAAGCGGCAGAATAAAGCGGACTTTACGCTGCCCCTCCGTTACATAGCGGTATTAAATCAACGCTAAGCCTTCAGTACCATAAGCATGTTCAACCACTGGCGCATATTCTTCCGCAACCAAGGCTAACTCCGCCAAGCTATGTGATTGCAAAAAGTTTTCACTGAATTGAATCGCACCTGCGTCGGCATTGCCTAAGCCGTTATGTACCAACAAAGTTGCCAAATCATGATTACTAAGTGCGCCCAATTCTGCTTTAACCATATCGGTTGCCAGAAAGGCATTAATTAAGGTACTGGTGTTATTCGCCACTGGTTCTAGGCTAGCAATCAAGTCTAGCCCCGGAGCTTTGTCTAAGAACAGTTGCGACAACACGCCTATTTTTTCCAATTGATTAGCGGGTTGTTGCAGTGCGCTAATGTCAACGTTATTACCATTCACATCTGCGCTTTCAAGGTTACGGAACGTGGTATGCTGCTCCGCGACGCTATTCACCACGACGGTATCAAACGAATGTTCGGGATCGGTGCTGTTATGCGTTAAATACACCTGCACTGGCGCAGTGACATCATAGTCATATACGATAGTATCCGCACCCATACCACCATCAACGCTATTATTACCTGCACCACCACTTAAGCGATCATTACCTAAACCACCGATCAGTGTGTCATTACCTTCGCCTGCAAACAACACTTGTGCAGCGTCATCAGCAATGATGAAATTATTGCCTTTGCCACCGACTACTTTAACATCCCCGATAACGATGGCAAATTCAACGTTATCCAGTTGAATAGTCGTTCCCGCTGCCAAGGTATGTGCATCAATAATCACCGCTTCCTGCCGTAATGCATGCGTTGCATCGCCTTCGCCTTTCCCTGATGCACCCTGAATAATAATGGCTTCATTAGACGCAATGTGCGAGTCCTGATTAAAAATAACCGTCCGCACAGTAACTTGTGTTGGATCTGTCACCGTCGCTACATACGCATCAATACCTTGTTTAACGGTGTCATTAAACACCGATAAAGGTTCAATACGTGGATCGGTTGCTGCAAGCAATAATTCCCGTAATGACAGTGTTTTTCCTGTCTCGCTCACGATTTCCTCAGCCGTAAAGCCGACACTAATCGGTACGCTCACTTGCAGAACAAGCTCGTTACCCTGTTTTATAAGCGGAATATCCGCTAAAGTTTTATAGGATGTTGTGGCATCTTCCAGTCTTGCCGCCGTGACAATCGGTACGAGCAGTTTATTAATGTGCATATCGTCTACGACAGCTCCATCCAACGTTTGTGCTGCATGTATATGCATATCATTAATCAATGGCGTTAAACTTACTTTATCCACGGATTTAAGCAGTTCGGCTTCAGTCATTAATACAACGTTAGAATGGTTACTCGCAATAATCGCTAAACCGCCAAAACTGTAGGCATGCTCAATCACTGACGGGACTTTAATCGCCGCCGCAATCAATTCCGCACGGCTATTACTTTGTAAACGATTCTCGACAACCTGAATAAACTCAGCATCGTTAACCCCTAAGCCATTTTGCACCAGCAATTTTGCAAATTGCGCGTCACTCAATGCGTTAAACTGCGCCTTAACCGCATCCGTTGCCAGCAATCGGCTGATCAGGTTGGTAGGATTGTTGGTTAGCGCTCCCCATTGATTAACAAACTCAATACCGGGTGCTTTATCAAATAACACTTGCGATAAAACGCCCAACATTTCCAACTGACTACCGGGTAAATTTAAAAATCCCATGTCGTAGGTCGACCCATTAACCGTGGCTTTTTCAATATTACGGTAAATGGTTTGCTCGCCACTGGCCATATCCACCACTACGGGCGCATAAGGATTTTCAGTGTTGGCGGGGTTATGCGTAAGGTAAACCCGCAATTCACCCGTGGGTTTCAATACTAACGTATCGTTACCCACACCACCATCCACAACATTATGCCCCGTACCTGCGCTTAATTGATCGTCGCCTAATCCCCCCATCAGTACATCGTTTTTCTCCCCAGCAGAGAAGACTTGTACATTATCGTCGCCCATCACAAAATGACTGCCAGCTCCACCAATGACCTTAACGTTACCCATAACAATGGCAAATTCAATATTGTCTAATTGAATCACCGTACCGGCGGCCAACGTATGCGCATCAATCACCACCGCTTCCTGACGTAACGGATGCGCCGCATCGCCTTCACCCTTGCCGATAGCACCGCTAATAATAATGGGCTCACTGGATAGCACCGTATTATCTTGATCAAAAATAATCGTCCGAACCATCACCTGCTTTTCATCTGCCACCGTTGGTAAATAGGTATCAATGCCTTGTTGCAAAATAGCATTAAATGCACTTAACGGCTCAACCAGCGGTTCAGCCGCCGTGACTAATAACTCACGCAACGTAAAATCATTACAAGGAACGATTATTTGTTCCACCGTAAAACCAACATGCTCTGGAATACTGACCTGTAACAGCACTTCGCCGTTACCGCTGATAACCACTGGAATATCTGCTAGGTGCTTATTAGCAGACGCCACATCATCCAGGCGCGCCGCTGTTACGATGGGGACAACTAAGCTATTAATCTGTATGCTTTCAACCGTTACACCGTCAATTAAGGTGTCATTTGCACACACCCCTGGAGCTGGAGCTGGAGCTGGAGCTGGAGCTGGAGCTGGAGCTGGAGCTGGAGCTGGAGCTGGTTCTGGCTCCGGTTCTGGAGCAGCACGCACCGCCAAATACCCTGGATCAGCAATAAAGCCCACACGGGCATCGGTATCACCAATGCCATTGTCCGTTAACGTAAGCACTACCCGATCAACCTTTCCCGCACTGTTTCTAAACAGCTCCGCACCATCATCATAGGTATTTAGATTACCGTCGGCGAGAAATTCAAAGAAATGCGGTGTCGCATTGCCTGGCGTTGGACCAAATTTAACAAACGTATCAGCAACCACGCCTGTTGGAATTTCAAGTACAACCCGCGTCTGAACCCCTGCTCTACTCGGATCCAAATCAATGATTTTATCGCTACCACCCTCTGTCTTAATATTGGTTATTGTAAATTGCAGCGGATCAGTGACGGCCGTTAATCCGGCAGGTGTCGATTGCCCTAAAAACTTTGTATCGCTAAAGGGTAGTACCGACACTCTTTCAAACTGTGCTTCGGAGGCGACGACATGGTCTTTTATGGTTTCTGCTGGTTTAATCAGGTTGGTCGCAATCAATGAACCAAAAGATGCCTTGGGCGCATCAACACCTGCTGCAAATACCTGATTACCCAGCAGTCCGTTCGTTGGCAGCACCGGAAAGGTTGTAACGCCATTTTGTTGCCAATCAGGCGTGCCATCCGTATTAAAATCGCCCACGGTACTTCCTGCAAGCTCAACAACGGGCATAACACCATCAAGATCGGTAATAATTTCAGCAACGACAAGCGCATTATCTTTAACGTTACCTGCGACATCAAATATCTGCGTGCTAAAGGTATATTTACCGTCTTGCATGGCTATTGTTGTTAAGTCTACGTTACCCGCCAGCACTTCCGAGCTGGTTAATACATGTTCAGCAACCAATACCGGTGCGCCACCACCTATTGGGGTAGCAAACAGCTTAACCACATAGTCCGCTTGTAAATCCTTACCCGTCGGTAAGGTGACATTGAATTTAGGCGTTGCATCATTCGTCACGTTGTTATTAGGATCACCATCCCCCTGCACATCCGACTCATCCGTTAAAATAATAGCAATAGGCGTGTCTGGTGCTTTGGTATCCAACGTAATCACTAACTTACTGGCGTGCGCCAGTTGGTTTCCGGCATGATCAAACGAATCTGCATTAAATGTAAATAAACCATCACCAATCTTGCCCGCATCATTGGTGATCGTCGCTAAATTAACGCCCGGAATCACCCAACTTCCTTGGGCATCCGCAACAACAGTGCCCAAATCAGCACCATTTGGTAACGTCACTTTAACCGTTGCGCCTGCTAACGCATTACCTTGTAAATCCACCGTGGTGATATTGGTAATATTATCCGTATCGCTGGAACCGTTATCAAAACGAGCAGATAAATCAATGGTTACCGGACTGACGTTAATACTCATTGTTGCAGGTGTTGTATCCACTGCACCGTTATTATCCATCACCGTAAAATTAAAACTACTCGTACCGATGAACGTAAGTGCAGGAATAAATTTCAAACTCGCCGCCACTACGGGAGTTAACGGTGTATTAAGCGTCACCGGCGTTCTGCCATCCGCTAAATACAAAATGCCTTCGCCCGCCGGAGGTAAGGTCAACACCGTAACGGAAGCCACCGTACCATCGCTATCTGTACCGGCCAAACTGACCGTAACGGGCTTATTCAAATACGCATCTGCTGTATTCGACGTCGCCACTGGCGGATTATTGCTATCCGTGATCGTCCCTGTCGCACTGATCGCTGTACCAAGCACATAACCCGTGCCTGATGCCAAGGTTAAAATGACCGTTTCATCCAGTTCAAGCAAACTATCCGGTGTGGGATCAATCGCGATACTACCCGTGAGCTGACCGGCCACAATGGTAATCGTGCTCACGGCTCCCGTGTAATCAGCAGCCACCGCAGTACCATTGGTAGTGATATTAATCACCGTATCCACTGCCGCAACCTTATCCAGTGTCACTGTGTACACTAAATTGCTTGAGCCATTTTCCGCTACGGGCACTGAAGTGACAGCAATCGTGGCCACAGGGAGATCGTGAATGGTGCCCGTGGCGGATGTTTTCGTACTATCCGTTGTAACGGTGTAGCCCGTGCCAGCAGCCAGGGTTAGGATCACGGTTTCATCGACTTCTACCGTGCTGTCAACAGTGGGGTCAAGGGTGACGCTGCCGGTCAGTTGTCCAGCAAGAACGGTAACGGATACCACACTGCCGCTATAGTCTGTACCAGATGTCGCCGAACCCGTGGTGGTGAGAGCGATAATCGTATTCACCGCGGGTGCTTGGCTTAATGTCACGGTGTACACTAAATTGGTCGCACCATCTTCCGCTACTGTTGCAGGTGTCACTGAAATTGTGGCAACGGGTACGCTAATATTAAATGTCAAGGTATTCGCGACAGGATCGGTATCAACACCGCCATTTGTTATGCCACCATTATCTTGCACCTTGAAGCCTAATGCGCCCAGTGCTAAACCGTCTTTATTGGTCGCGGGTACAAAAGTCAGTTTCCCCGCATTAATATCAACAATGCTAATCGTTTCGTTACCGACTAAAACCGTAGTACCGCTCAGCTTATAAACACCGTCAGTTGCCGCAGGAATACTGGTGATAATGACATTACTAAACAGATTTACGGGTGAATCGTATGGATCGGTAAAGCCGAAGTCTGCTGCCGTTACCGTATATGCAGGCGTATTAACCACTAATGGTATGGTTTTATCCGTGCCTAACGGTGCATCATTCACGGAAGTAATGCTGGTGGTTAAGGTCACTGTATTACTGCTATCACTATAAGCGGCTGTGCCACCGGAGCCGGAGGTCAGCAGATTAATAGGCCCTGAGGTAAATGTAATCGAGCTATCAATCAAGCGTGCGCTCAAATTACCGGGTGTGCCATTGTAGTTAAGCGCAGGAACAAAACGCAATAAATCCGTATCATGCAGTTGTACCGCAGCCGTTATCGATACACTGCTTAGTAATGGCGTCCAGCTACCGCGAGCATCCGTTGAATATTGCCACGTTCCTTGCGCCGCCGTTGCCGCATTGGTCGTAATGGCAATACCTGCAAACATATTAGCCGTCGAACCATCGGTAATGACATCTAATGCATCACTGAATTTACTGCTAAAGAAGTTAGCAACGGTGTCGCCGAGTGGATTTATTGTATCTTCCAACACTGCGGCTAAAGTAACCGGGATTGTATCGCTTGGAATGAGCAGTGTAGGGGCATCATTCACCGGATTGACAGTAACGGTAATGGTGCGCGTGGTGATTAAATTAGCGCTACTACCATCCGCATAAGCATAATTACCGTTCCCGGCTGTGGCAATATTACTATCACTTGTAAAATCTGTTGTGGGTCTGGCTCCCGTATTACCGCCATCATTAACGACAACGGTTGCAGTGAAGCTACCATTCCAATTGACACTTCCTTTTCCCGCATCATTAATTCTACTTTGTTAAATCAACATCACCCATCATGTAGAAAAAACCAATTGATTTTCAAAGGCATAATCAATTGATGCCTGTCTCCGCTGGTGTCGCTTTTCCATCTGCCGCAGTATT
>JAPLRW010000110.1 GCA_026398935.1 Methylococcales bacterium | reverse complement strand
CCAGCTTAGGGGAAGCGGATGTTTTAGTCTTCGCAAAAGGTAAAAACCTGTTGGATGAGTCTATTCGTAATTCAGTGTCTTATTTACGCAACTTCGCGCCGGAACCGGGTCGTAGTGCTGAGCTAGGTATTCGAGTGAGCTACTAATTGATGGGTAATGGCGTCACTGAAGGATTGGTCGTACACAGGTGGCAATACCCATACTGAAAAGTACACATCAGAGTCTGGCAATAAATGTATTGGAAGCTTAAGTATTTGTTACACTGGCGCAATAAATTGAAGCAAGGATAACAATTATGGATCAACTGTCTCCCCAAGCCGCTTGTCCAAGTTGCAAATTATCAGACTTATGCCTTCCTTATGGATTGCAAAAAAATGAAGTGGCGCAGCTCGCTGCAATCGTGAAAAGTAAGCGTCCTTTGCACGCTGATGAAATACTGTACAGGCAGGGCGATGCCAGTCGAAGTTTATATGCGGTTAAAGCGGGCTCGTTTCGAAGTTTTATACTCAACTCGGAAGGCGATGAACAAGTGATTGGTTTTTCTTTGCCAGGGGAGTTAATTGGTTTGGATGCCTTGCAGTATGGTCATTATACTTGCTCAACTATTGCGCTCGAAACCGCGTTGGTCTGTGAGCTTCCTTTGTCACAACTCAACGAATTGTGTGGAAAAATTCCTAGCCTACAAGTCCAAATGACGCGAATACTCGGCAAGGAAATTGCGTCGGATCACGATAAGATTTTATTGCTGGGACATCGTTCGGCAAAAGAGAGAATAGCTACTTTTTTATTAATGTTGTCTAGCCGATATTGTACATTGGGCTTTTCCAGTACGGAATTTAACTTGAGCATGCGTCGCCAAGATATTGCCAATTTTTTAGGTCTGACCATCGAAACCGTGAGCCGCCAACTGGCTGAGTTGACCAAAATAGGCATCATTACCGTTAAACAGCGCGGCATTCAAATTAATGACTTGGCATTACTAAAAGCCATTGTGCAACCTTGCCCGCCTCTGGCCTACTAAATACTTTCCCTGCACGTACCGAATAAATGACTGCAACACGCTACGAGCGTGACAACACCGACCCGGTACGCCATCTGATGCAATTACTGTGTTGATATTTTCGCGGTAGACGCGCTGGCTGGTTTACTTGGACCGTCGCCACTTTGTTGGCAAGCTGCAAGGGTTGCAATAGCTACTGCAAGTAATAACGCACGATTAATTGTGTTCATAGACTGTTCTCAATGTGAAAGTGAAAAGTTTCCCGCTAACTTAATAATGACTTCAGGTAAGAACCCAGCCTTTAATCGCGAGCAGGACTCATTGTCCCATCACTTTTTATTTTGAATTTGATATAGATCAAGAAATAGGCAGTATTTTGCAATCTGAGCGGCAATTAAATCCTGCTATAGATTCTCAGATAAATAACTTCCATTTTTAAGAATTAAATGCATTAATAACCAGTGTCTTGATTATATCGTCCATGGAAATTAATTACCTGAAAGTGTATAGCAGCGATTTCAGTAGCGGGAAGGGGCTATTCATAGCTCGCAATGCCCGCTCAATGTGAATACTTGCGCGATTGTTGCTGATGATTTAAGTTTACACGTACGCGCGTTAAGTATTGGTGGTCAGAATTACAAAGCCCAGCTCAATTATGCGCCGGATAAAAATCCAAAATATTGGACGTACGGCAGTCATGTTTTAGAATAACGGTTGTAACAGCGCTCAATACGCTTCCTCGTCAATATTGGAGGAGCGTATTGAGCGTTATGTAAGAATCGTGTAGTTAACGACGCTCAAGATGGGCGGTGTGTTTTTGTTTGGGTAAACCAACATAATCCAGCAGTAAATCTAATTCTTTAATGGTCATTTCATAGCTATCTTGGGTTTTTAAGCCCTTGGGCAAAAAGACTGGGCCGTAGCGAACGCGCATTAAACGACTAACCGTTACATTAACCGCTTCCCATAAACGCCGCACTAAACGGTTGCGTCCTTCACAAACGGTGACGTGATACCATTTGTTAGCGCCTTCGCCACCATATAATCGAACATCATTAAATTGTGCTAAGCCATCTTCCAGCTCAACGCCTTTTTTTAATTGAGCCAATACCTCATCACTGACTTCTCCCAAAACGCGTACGGCGTATTCGCGATCGATAATGCTTGAAGGATGCATGAGGCGATTGGCTAGTTCACCGTTATTGGTTAGCAGTAATAAACCGGAGGTATTAATATCCAGCCGACCGACGCTGATCCAACGTCCGACCAGTAATTTTGGTAAGCGACTAAATACCAAAGGGCGACTTTGCGGGTCTTTACGGGAAACAACTTCTCCTACCGGTTTATGATAAACCAGCACTCGCGTGGGTTGTACCGCGTATTTCTCCCACATAACAGGGCGACCATTGATATAAACCAGATCTCCCGGCACTAAGCGATCACCCAGCTTTGCAACATTACCATTTAGCTTAATCCGCTCTTCGGCAATCCAGCGTTCAATTTCGCGGCGTGAAGCAAGGCCGCCGCGCGCTAATACTTTTTGAATGCGCTCGGTACTGTCTGCGACGTCGGCTTTTGTCGGCGCAACCCCGTTGTTTAGGTTGTCCTCCGCATTAATCATGGATAATGGCGTGGCTTCGGCTTTTACAGGCGATGTGGTAGCAATTGGTTTACGTGGCGTTCTGGGTTTTTTACCGGCGTGTTTCCCGGTAGCAACAGGTTCTTTACGCGTCGGCTGGTGTGCTTTCTTGAAGGGGTGTTTGGTTGGTTTTTTGTTGTTCACGATCTGCCTGCATAGGTTGTTCATTGTCCTTAATCGGATAATTCAGGGTTTGAATTTCTTTTAAGGTGGGTAATTGAACTAATGATGATAAATTAAAATAATCCAAAAATGAATGGGTGGTTGCGTATAACGCGGGTCGCCCAGGGGCTTCTTTGTGCGCGACCACTTTAATCCATTCGCGTTCTAATAGGGTGCGGATAATGCTTGAACTAACAACAACGCCGCGAATATCTTCTATCTCGCCGCGAGTAACGGGTTGCCGGTAGGCGATAATCGACAAGGTTTCCAGTAATGCGCGCGAATATCGGGGTGGTTTCTCTTCAAATAAACGCGCCACCCAAGGTGACATTTCTTCACGTACCTGAAACCGATAGCCACTGGCTACTGCTTTTAGCTCAACAGGACGATCACTGTAGTTTTGTATAATGTCCGCTATTGCGTATTCAAGCGTTTGAATGCTGGGTTGCTCCAGTTCGGAAAATACGGCCTGTAATTGTTTCAATGATAACGGTTTGTCGCTTGCAAATAACAGTGCCTCAACAATTCTTTTTACGTTCACGTTAGATTATGCTTTACAAAAGGGTAGGTGCTACTGCTTTTAGTATAAAAAATAAACGTACACTAATCATACCGTTATATTTTACGCTGATTCTACAGGCATAATAGGCATCACCAGTATGTCGTGAAGTATTTTAGGAATTATGTCGTTATTTTTGCACGAAAACGGCGCGATGCTGTGTGACGTGTTGAAGGGTAGTTTTATCAATAGCAATGTATGTATTGCATATCGAATAAAAAAGAGATGAGTCAAAACAGATGTTAAACACTAACGATTAGCCACTTATTTAATAAAATAAGTGGCGGAGAAGCAGGGATTCGAACCCTGGGAGGGGATCAACCCTCAACGGTTTTCAAGACCGCCGCTTTCGGCCGCTCAGCCACCTCTCCGTCATTTGGATATAATACCCTATTTTTCTAAAAACACCAGCTTTATTTAAGTGAACAGCCATAATCCTTTACGCAACACTCTTTTAACGTGTTGCGGGTCATCTTAATTACTGGGTGTACGAAAAATAATTAGCCTAATTCAAAGTCAGCAGGGCTCAAACGTAATTCGGTAATGATTTTTGTCGCAATCTTTTTTTCCATATCATCAAAATTACCATCTGATGCTGCAATCGCAATAATCATCCGTACGAGTAAGCGCGACGCGGCGTCATTCGATTTCATTTTACCCAATGCTTCGTAGGCTTTTGCTTCGCCAATGTCTTTATCAAATTCAAGTTGACCGACAAAATCCTGAAAGGCTTTGATTACGTCGCTGGTGGTGAAAACCGACAGTGCGTCATTGCTTTCGATAAATTTAATCATTTTTTGCTTTTCTTCTGAACTGATGCTGCCATCGGCCATAGCAATCAATGCAGAACCTGCCATTGCGGCATTTAAAAAATCTTTATTTTTAAATTTTAAGGCCTCTGTTTTTAATTCATTGGCTTTGGTTTTTAGTTGACTTAGAAAACTATCAAAACTCATAGGTACTCTCCTTATTAAATAGTAACGGGGTGATACACGCGGATCTAAATGGACAATCCTGTGTAATCAGTTAATGCCATGGACTCATTTATACCATAACATAGTTGGCGATCAATAATCTCTTTCGCCCATTTTTTATGGGTGGCGACTTCGCACATCGCATTGTGCATTTTAAAAACTGCTGGCGCTGATACATCCATTAATGACTGTGCCATGTCGACATCTGCAACATCCACACGATAAGCGGCTTCGATCATTGGTACTTGTGTGGGATGAATAGCCGTTTTACCCGCTAAACCATGCGCCAAATCTAAACGTAACTCTTTTTGCAAGGTTATCGGGTCGTCGAGGTATTCAAAAACGGGGGCAGATAGTGCAAAACCGTCCGGTTTAAATACCGTCACCAGATTTGAAATGATGGCGCTGAGTGGCGTGTCATACAAGGTTAAACCGCGCATGCGACGAATACCTAATAGATTCATCAAATCATTACCGCCAATTCGTAACATTAAAATGCGTTCAAAAATATCGTCCTGCAAAAATGCTTGCCGTAACGCTTGCATAGCGCCCACGTCAAACACTTCTTTGGTTTCCAAGGTGGGCATAATCTTAAAAGACGTACCTTTTAATTGATCAAAATAGGCTTGAAAGTTGGCGTTATTAAATTTGGGCAACACAAAGCCGTCTATTTTTTCAATGTGCGGCAAGTCTAATAGACGTGCTAAGACGTCAGGATTGCGCGCACGAATAAACCGGTATCGTTGCACAGTTGGTCTAAAGCCCTGTAAGCACAGACCTAAATGTCGCAAGCTACTGTCGACTTCCGCATGTGATAGTGCGTCTTCGGTGCAAAAAATAACCGAGCGTAATTCCGGGTGTTTATCGCCATTAGCTATTTCCATTAGGTCACGACGATGTGCTGGCATATAGAGGGGCGATCCCAAACACCACGGCGAAAAAAAACGTTCATGTGTAGAAAGTAGAGAATTATTCATAAGTGAATCTCTTTGATTAAGGCGACTGCTTGATAGGGACTGTTGGGCACTATCTCTATCGGAATGGACTTGGATTCTGCTAGCCAGCGTAAATGGCGCGTTGCTTCCGCATGTTCGGTTTGCAAGAGTAATAATCTGGCTTCGCGTCGTAAGAATACCCGCGTTGCCTCACCGATACCGGGTTTGATGTAATGTGTGTGCGTAACACCATAACGCGTTGCGATCCCACTTAAAAAACCTTGCGAGATGTCTTTAGCCTGTTTTCGATCCGGCGGTAGGGCGTGTTCTCGTTCAGAAAATGCCGACGATTGCCAAATGCTATCAATTTCTTGCAACATAACGTCAATAAAATAGCGGGATAAATCGTGCGTCTTAAAGTCGTCATAATAAACACAGCCGTGAAAATCAGTACTGGCAGCACGGCTGCTATCGTAAATAGTACGACTCACCAAGCCTGATATGGTTGCATTTAAAAGACAGGAAGGAATTAAAAAATCCTCGGTTGTGGCAGAAACAGCCGCGCTACCGGATAAATCAGCCAGCACATACAGCTCAGCTGGAATGGTTACGCCGAAGTGGTTAGCAAAAATCGCTAAGCTAGTCGTCAACTGTTCTGCGATAATTCCTTTTCCTGTCCAGCCATCAATGAACACCAATGAATCAGGCGCATGCCGCTGCAAAATATGCTGCAATGCGTTCTGATCCAAGCCAACATCTCGAATGATCGACAGGGCATAATGTGCAACGTCACACTTAAAATAACGCTTGAGAACGGCTTTAAGTAATACGCCAATCGGCGTTCCCGCACGCAATAAAGACACCAGTGTAATACCGTGCGGACGCGTAGCAACAATCCGTTCGGCCAGCACTAAACAATGCCATGCCAAACGTGCTTGATTAAGCGTCATGGCTTGATGAAATAATTGCACATACTCAGCAGCAGGTAAGGCTTCGCGCGTGAGTAATTCTGAATAATGTTTTTTGCCGGACTGTATCAGTTGCTCTTTAAGCTGAATAGGCGTATCTGGCATGGTTAACGGCTTTAATAAAAACGTTACCTCGTCTGCGGCATAGCTGCCTGAAAAAGCTGTCATCATGCGCATTTTGCCCGTGCTAAGGTAGAAAATAATTGCGTATTTTTCGGGATTAGCGCGTAATCACAGAGCAGCATAAAGGCTGCGTCGGTGTAACTATCTCCGGCTCCAAAGGTGAGTAGCTGAGGATTAGTTTGTCTGTAACCTGCCATCAGGTAACTCACGGCCGCTTCTTTATTAATGATCTTAGGTAAGAGGGCGAGATTATTACCATTCAAATGCCAGTACAAACGCCCATCCATAATAGCCGAAAAAGGTTTAACTACTTCATCCAGCAATGCTTGTAATGGCGCTTCAAGACCACTGCTGTGTTTGATAACGCCATACCACGTTATCGAAAAATCATTGACCAAGCGCAGCTTAAAGCCGAAATGGTGTTTAGCGTATGCTTCAACCGCTGTCCACAGCACTTGTAATAGTTCGGTATACGCGGGTAACGCCGGTAATAACGAATCCATCCAAACCTGATCAACGCGCCGTTGTTTATCTAAAATAACCGCGCCATGATTCAACACCACTTCTTCTTGAAAAGGTAAGCTAACACGCTCAAAGGCATGCACATCACGCGCAGTCACGGGGACAATCTTAAAGCCGTTATCCAGCCAATCCCATAACCATTGTTGCTTTTGTGTGGCGAACGAATTAGGTGTGCCATCGGGTAAGCGCGCGCGTATTTGTAAAGCAGGGTCATCGGCACCTAATGCACATTTACGCAATGTTTGAAACAGTGTGTCATCAAGGTCTAAAAAAATGTAACGTTGCATAGGGCGCAGGGTGTCCATTAGGTATAAATTCAATTGGTTCAAGTTGCGCGCTAATGGCTTGCCAAGCATGCAATCGGTCAATCAGGGCAGGGCACAGAGGCGTTTCATGGCATACGATGATTTCTCGGTAATCTGCCGGATTCAAGTTGTAAATAAAATTAGGAATACCGTCCTGATAATTATCTTCAAATTGGCAAACTGACGCAATAGCATTGCCCTGATGAATCGGTGAACGCGTGGTACTCTGTACCTTCACCTTAAAACCTGCTTGCTGCAATTCCCGTCCGAGCATAAAGGCGGGCGCATTACATTCGCCCGTTCCCAATACCAGCAGTGGCCGCGTATCATTCGGCGTATTAAATAGCGCACTGACATCTGCCACCGTTGTAACAGCCAAGTTAATAGGCGTGGACAATCCCAGTCGCCCCGGCCAAGCTAACAAGGCTTTTTTACAGACATTATTGCTGGATACATTCACTACGATGTTCGCTAATGCAGCATTGTTATTGTCATCAAAGCGCAACTGTCCTGATCTAAAATACAGCCACTCAACCACCACGCCAGACTCGGCTTCAAACGTTGCGCGATCATCGGGATGTGCAAAGTT
>JAPLRW010000032.1 GCA_026398935.1 Methylococcales bacterium | reverse complement strand
TTATTATGGAGCAGCGTTATGGGCTATTTATGCTGGCACTATGGTTGGAATGGGGTATTGCCGCAAATGGGCTGGTTCTTTACCAAAGCCGCTTTATTAACCTTTGGCGGCGCCTATGCGGTACTGCCCTACGTTTATCAGGGCGCGGTGGAACATTACCACTGGCTGAGTGCGGTACAAATGATCGATGGCTTGGCACTGGGTGAAACCACACCTGGCCCGTTAATTATGATCGTGACTTTTGTCGGATTTTTAGGCGGCTGGAGTCAATTACCGCTGGGTGGCGATGCAATGCTCCTGTCCGCAGTTGTCGCAGCAGTTATTGTTACCTATTTTACCTTTCTGCCCAGTTTTCTGTTTATTTTGGCAGGCGGGCCACTGGTTGAATCAACTCGCGGTAATTTAAAATTTACAGCGCCACTATCCGCCATTACCGCCGCCGTAGTCGGTGTGATTCTTAATCTTGCGGTGTTTTTTGCCTGGCATGTATTCTGGCCACAAGGCTTTGCAGGCCGCATCGATATAATGGCGGTATGCATCGGAGCTGCTGCGTTACTGGCACTCTTGCGTTATAAAGTAGGTGTTATTGCCGTTATTGCGGCCTCAGGCGTTGCGGGACTCATGGTTTGGCTATTCAATCCTGTGTTGTTAGCATTAAATTAAACCGTACCCTATTTTAATTTTGCTCTCTACTCCATAATTAAATACCGCCGCCAAAGCCGACGTCTTGAAAAATGCCTCACTCCCAGACACACTTTCAATAACATTTTACAGAAAGCTGCTAATCTTAGTGAGCGTCTGGCTAATCTAGGGGATTGAAATTGGAAGAAGACCTAACAACACAAGTCGTCGTACTGGAAAGTCACATGGATAGCTTTCTTGGTTTCTACAAGAAAAATAAAGACAATGCACATAACTTGCAAGAATTTACCAAGGAATTACTTAACCTCAATTCCTTATCGGTCATCATTCAACATATTCTTGAAAATGCCCGATACTTTTTTAATATTGATGTCATCAGCTTATGCTTAATTGATGAAAAAGGTGAAATTGCCAAACTGCTTAACGATGACGGCTTTGACTGGGAAAACAATCAAGGATTAATGTTACTTAACAGTAATGAATTACTCACCTCAACTTTTAGTGTCTCAGCCCATCCTTACATCGGCTTATACGAAGGCTCTAAATACAGTATTTTTTTTGAAAAATTTCACATTAAACCCGTCAGTATTGCCGTAACCTTATTGAATCGCCGCGATAAATATTTAGGCGCGTTAACCTTAGGCAGCTATGACCCGCATCGATTTATCGGTACGATGGCATTTGATCTGGTTGAACGCATGTCTTCAATCATCACTGTTTGCCTCGAAAACAATCTTAACTTTGAAACCATGCAACGCACCAGTTTTATTGACACCCTAACGGGCGTCAATAATAGGCGTTTTTTTGAACAACGTATCAATGAAGAATTAGACCGCTGTCAACGTAACGGTGAACCGGTTTCTTGTCTTTTCCTAGACATAGATTTTTTTAAATCCGTCAATGACACCTATGGACACCAAGGCGGCGATTTAGTTTTATCACTGGTTGCTGCCGCGATAAAAACCCAAATGCGGGGTAATGATGTCTTAGTGCGCTATGGGGGTGAAGAGTTTGTCGCGCTGCTATCTGCTATTAACGAGAATATGGCATTCGACATTGCGGAACGAATACGTAAAACCGTTGAAGCGCTTCGTATCGAACTGAATGACACAACCATTGCGGTCACTATTTCAATCGGCTCCGCAACCTATATTCCTGGTAGCGAAAAATGTGCAAAAAAAGACGTTGCCGAACAGCTCATTAAGTTATCCGATGCAGCGCTTTACGCTGCCAAGCATAATGGCCGCAATAAAGTTGAAAACGGCGGCGTTTTCTCAACGTTACACCCAACAACCAGACGTTAAAAAACTACACAGCAAGCGTCGTCATCATTGTGCTCGCATCAATCCAGCGTAAATACGCCGGTAAACCATCGCTAATAGAGACCGCAATAATCTCTGGCAACTCATAAGGATGATGCTGTTGTATCAACTGTTCAATACGCGCATAGTTTTGCTGTACTGACTTAATCAGCATCAAATACTCTTGTGCCGATTCAATTTTACCTTGCCAAGGGTAAAGCGACAGCATTGCCGGCAAAATAGTGACGCAAGCTACGCATTTTTCTTCTAATAACAGCCTCGCTAAGGTTTCAGCAGTTACTTGGTCAGGACAACTACAAAAAATAAGCTGATAATGCGTCATAAAAAGGTGTCAGTAATAAAGATAGCGGGATATTATGCTAGATATTCTCTCGTGATGCCTTTATTATCCTCGTTAGGCGTGTGTACTTTCTTTTTAGGCGCGCTCCACTCCATTTCTAAACGTTAAGGTAAGATAATGAAATCGGTTCAAAAAATACTACTCGGCATTTTCCTAGTAATTCCCTTTATGGAGCTTTTTTTACTCATAGAAGTCGGTGGAATTATTGGTGTGTTTCCAACCATTTTACTGGTAATGTTTACCGCTGTACTGGGTGCAGGCTTAATGCGACAACAAGGGCTTGCAACATGGCAACGTTTACAATCCAATCTCACACAAGGCATCATGCCCGCGTATGAACTGATTGAAGGATTGTTTTTACTATTGGGCGGCGCATTACTGTTAACACCCGGTTTTTTTACCGATATATTAGGCTTTGCGTGTTTAATTCCCTCAGTGCGTCAAAAAATGGCACGGTATGTTGTAGAAAATCATTTATTTAGCCGTATGCCCGGTAGTCCATTCCAGTCATCTGAAAAAACGGAACCAGAAGCATTAGACGGTGAGTTTAAACGCGAGGACAACTGATAAAATAGCCCTGTTCGCGTACACCCCCAGTAAAAACTTTAATTGCGTAAGAGTTTATCAACAACCATGAATATAAAACATAAAGCACATCCCTGGCACGGCATTCATCCAGGAGACAACACTCCTACCATTGTTACTGCATTTATTGAAATCGTCCCTTCCGATACGGTTAAATATGAAATTGACAAAGAAAGCGGCTATCTTAAAATAGACCGCCCACAGAAATTTTCCAATATGATTCCGACGCTTTACGGTTTTATACCGCGCACTTATTGCGCTGAAAAAATTGCAGAATATGCGGCGTTAAAATCTGGAAAAGTCGTTTCAAGAGGGGATGGTGATCCGCTGGATATTTGTGTATTAAGTGAACGCAGCGTAACGCATGGTGATATTTTGTTACAGGCCATTCCAATAGGCGGATTCCGCTTGCTAGATGGTGGCGAAGCGGATGATAAAATTATTGCAGTGATGAAAGGTGACGAATTTTATCGCCAATGGAATGATGTATCAGATTGCCCAGAATCGTATATTAATCGCTTAAAACATTATTTCTTAACCTATAAACACCTTCCAAGTGAGCAGAATGTCTGTGAGATAACCGATGTTTATGGCCGTGATGAAGCACATGAGGTCATTAGGCGCTCAATGGAAGATTATAAAAACCATTTTGAGTGCGATTAAACCTCTAAACAGTGTAGCTACATCCGTTCGTCCAGTTGCAGCTATGGATGAACGGATGCAGATTTATGCCTAGAAATGGGCGTAACCGTACGCTTAATTTGGCTGCCTTTGTCGAAAATCCAACTATACTGCAACGTGAAGGCATTTTGAGCTGGTTAAAAAAAACAGCAACCACAGTTGTTAGAAAAACGATAAATCGCTAAAACGACAAAACCGCCCAGAAGGCGGTTTTGCATACATCAATCAAGCTTAGGGGTTGAGATTAATCCAACCCACTAAGCTTGCGACCCTTATCCTTTAGGGATTAGGACCATTATGGCAACTGTAACAGCTGACTTGATAGCCAGCTTTCCAGTTTTTGGTGCCAAAATCACCCGCATTAATGGTTTTATCCACTTTGATGGCGCTTAATGGCGTTCCTGCGCTGGTCGTACCATGACAGTAAACACAGTTTGGTGTACCGTTTTTATTGGCACTTTGATGTGATCTAACCCAAGCATCACCGGTAGTGTGCATACCATGTGGCCCACCATTGACAGTAGTTGGCACAGTTTTATGGCATGCAGTACATTCTGCAACGGGACCCTCATGGCCTTGCACCGCAATACTTTGCGTATTGTCATCCACATGTTTGGAAGGATACTCTGCATGGGTAGAACCATGACACGCTTCACATTGCAAACCACCGTGGCCGGTACTAAAACGATACAAATTCAAGCCTGCAACTGGCTTGTTCGCATTGGTCGCAAAAGTGGTGTCAGCGGGAGCGATCAGCGCTTTACTAACTGGGTCGATAGCCGATAATGCGCGGTGGTTAGTGGCTTTATCACTGTTATGACAGGCTTGACAGGTTGGCTCTTCAAACCAGCCTTGACGTACGGGACTACCCACAGCGCTCAAGTTACCATGACAGTTTTGGCAACTGATGGCGTTGTTACCAGCAGCATCCGTAAGTTTACTCATCGCACCGCGCATACAGTTGGTTTTCGAGCCTGGATGGCATTGATAACAAGTAGTAATGTCAGTGATCTCATCCAAGGTATTTGTGGTTCCTGGATTAATTACATTGGCATGTTTACTGTGGATTGCCTCAGTAAAAGGTTTGATGCCACTGATACCCGGCATAGCGGTTTTTGAGTTCCTTTTGTCAAAATAGGCATTACTCTTATGACACAAAACACACAATACCGGCCGGCCTGCTTCAGCCGTGGCTAACAAACCTGCTGGATTATAACTATTAGCCGCGAGCGCAGCCCCATATTCTGGTGAAGCAATGTTTTTCTCATCGTGCAATTTAAGTACATTTTGCTTCCACTCTTTATCAGGATTTGCCGTATTGTTTACCCATCCTGTAGCAGGTTTTGCTGCAATGGACACTGCATCAGTATTGGTTGTAGATTTATGACAAGATATACAGGTCATTTCATCACTGACCGGTAATACTGTTGTAGTTTCCGCCAACTTATTGCCGAGTGGATCTTTTGCTACCACCTTAACCGTCGGATAAAAGTTCTTCTTACCAGCATCATCAAACGGCGTGATCGGAATACCTTCGGCTTCATACCAACCAAAAGCAGCGTTGTAAGTTAATGCTTGAGGCGTTAATGAAGGCGTTTTGTTTCCTGCTTCAGGTGTGCCGGAGGTCATACCATCTAGATTTAAACCAGTATCTTTCGGCAATGCATTTGCTGGTAAGCCTAACATAAGGGTAATTTCATCCCAGAAATTGGTTTTATCTGCAAATCCTGCTTTACCCGCACTGTAGGTATTTATAGACTTCGTACTGTCCTCAACTGCTTCATAAGTTAAGGTCACACCACTGGTCACCAAGGCACCATTTTTATCTTTCAACTGCGCATGTAGGGTGTTATAGGGTGGCAAAATGGAAAATACCGAAAAATCTAAGCCATCCATACAATGCATACCCAGATCATTCCATGCGAGTAACGTATAGTTAGACGTCGTAGTGCCACTCATCACCGTGGTTGTAATGGTAATGCTCGCACCACTGCCATCACTGATGGTGAGGGTTGCCGAGCCGACTTTCAGGCCTTTGACCGTTGCAGTACCACAGGTAGATGAACTGTTTGGGCAGGCAATAGTGGCAACAGTAGCGTCACTGGACTTTACAGTAACTTGCCCAGTAGCGTTGCTAATGGTAATCAGCGATTGTCCGCCAACTGTTAAGGCAACCTGTGACGATGGCAACGCACTTAACTTGCTCGTAGCAGTTACAGAGACTTTTACCGGTATACTGGTGAATTTATCCCAAACAGTTACGGTCGTTAAACCAACTTTTAGTCCTCTTAAGGTAATCACACTGTTGTTAGTGATGGATGCGGTTACGATGCTTTTATCTCCCGACTGAACCTGCACGGTGCCGGTGGCATTACTCGCATTTATAGTTGTCGTGGCACCCACTTTCAATGTGGCTGAGAGTGGAACTTGTAAGCCAAGAACCGTCACAACTATCGTTTTGCTCGCGTTACGATCTTGCACGGTAATGGTTGATGTGCCGGCTTTCAATGCTTTTATATTGACGGCACGGTTGTTGTAACTTGCCGTCGCCACGCTGGTATTACTACTGGTTGCGGTAACTTTTTCGGCAGCGTTGCTGACCGTAACCGAGGTGCTAGCACCGATGTTTAAAGTAACCGCCGACTGAGCAACTTGTAAGGTTTGTCGGGTGTCAGCGAAGGTATTAGAAAAAATAAAAAACGTAAATAACAATAAAAACAATGCATGGAATTTAACTTTCATACCGGCCTCTTTGTTGGCAAACGAACTGTGTGAAAAAATATTTTTCGAACTGAGTTCTAAAAAAGTATCGTAGGATAAAGGGTGTTTTTTTTTCATGGCTTTATTTGTAATCATTTGTTCTTGCTACATTTAAATACAAGAAACCGCACGTCCTCTCGTATGCGCAATAAGCCATAAAATTGCTGTCGGAGTATCCTATTCTACCAGACTGCTTATAAGGTAGAATGGCTCGCGTTGCGAAAAACTGCAAGGGAAGCCTCATATTTAGGTATGCTATTTTTGAAATATTTGGCTAACAACGTAAGCTGGGGATAAGCATTACAGTCACGAGGAATCTGTTATGCTGGAAGACGATCAACATCTGCTCTATAGTCTGTAGCTGACGCCTTAATACCTACACTAGATTTCACGCCAAAGTGAAATAAAACGGCAACAAAAATAGCTTCAACCACGCATCGCTAGATTCCGTTTCCCAGTGACAGGATTCGGGATGTTGGTTGCGTTTCTTCTGTGCCTTGAGGTGATTGTGTACGGTGATTTTAGGGTAGCCAGCTTTTTCTGCTAATGGGCGCATTGCCTGAGCTTGATTATCACGTCGGGCAATGGCTACCTTTTTATGTGTACTGGAGGTTGTATTTCTATTCAGCAATCATACAAAAAAAATCGGTCTTTTTTACATTCCTGTCCCAGCTTAAGTTGATAGACCTTAATTCTAATCCCTGAAATTCTCAAATTGCAACGGCATGTCCAGTTTCTCTTCTCGAAGCATCTTGATCGCCTCTTGCAAATCGTCCCGACTTTTACCCGTCACCCTGACTTGATCACCCTGAATAGCCGCCTGGACTTTTAGCTTTTTATCTTTGATTAACTTAACGATTTTCTTAGCCAGTGCTGAATCTAGCCCTTGCTTCATGGTAATTTCCTGACGCATACCTTTGCCGCTAGGTTTAGGATCACCCGTTTCCATACAGCTAATGTCAATACCTCGTCTACTCAGCTTTGCTACTTCTTTATTCGCCTGATCAATAGCGTTTTTTAATTCGTGTTTATCAAATTCGGAAACAATGTCAAAGGTAGGCATATCGGTAAAGTTTGGGTTAGTTAAAAAAGAGGGATTGTTACACAGCCTTGGCGGCGTTAATAACGTCAGTAACGGCTTGAATACGCAAGCGCCTTATGGCATCGCCGATGTGCGCACCTTGCAGTCCACTGCTCAGAATTGCCGAGGTATCCACCGCCGCCGCAGCGCTTGCTGCTCGCATAATGAACGCAGCTTGTGGATAAGGCGTATTTTCTAAGCCCGTCCGTCCTTTCGCATCCGCTTCACAGGCGATGAGAAATTCCGGCAAAGCCGATGTCGGCTTAAAAGCACCCAAACTGATGAGCAAATCGGTTAAGGTACTGGCTTTTAATTCGGCCACCCGATGGCTGTGCGTATGGTATTGCATGACCTGTTGCGCCAGAGATTTAAACGCATTGGGTACACGCAAACGGTTGCATAACGCCGCCAGTAACGGCAAGCCTTTAGTTTCATGACCATGATGATGCGGTAACGTGGCTTTCGGTGATAAGGCCTTACCTAAATCATGCATTAAAGCTGCAAAGCGCACTTCCGGCAACGGCGACAAGCGCGCCGCCTGATCTAATGCCAACAAGGTGTGCAACCCTGTATCAACTTCGGGATGGTAAGCAGGCGGTTGCGGCACACCAAATAAAGCGTCTATTTCAGGAAACACAATGGCTAATGCGCCACACGCTTGCAAGGTATAAAAAAACGCACTCGGCGCTGATTCGGTAAGGGCTTTATAAAGCTCTGCCCAGACCCTTTCGGCGACAAGATGGTTGACCTCACCCTCATCCACCATTTGCCGCATGAGGTTTAAGGTGTCCGGTGCAATAGTAAAAGCTAAGTGCGCGTAACGCGCTGAAAAACGCGCAATGCGCAGAATCCTAACTGGATCTTCTGCAAAAGCGCGGGAAACATGCCGCAAGATGCGTTGATTTAAATCCTGCTGACCGTTATACGGGTCAATAATGACGCCGTCTGGCGTCATTGCCATCGCATTAATGGTCAAGTCACGGCGAATGAGATCCTCTTCCAACGTTACATCTGGCGAAGCATGAACGGCAAAACCTTTGTAGCCGTGCGCGGTTTTGCGTTCAGTACGCGCTAAGGCGTATTCTTCATGACTGGTTGGGTGTAGAAATACCGGAAAATCTTTACCCACCGGACGAAAACCTTGGCGCAGCATTGATGCAGGGGTTTCACCCACCACTACCCAGTCTTTTTCAGTTACAGGACGACCAAGGAGCGTATCACGTACCGCGCCGCCTACTAGAAATGTTTGCATAAAACAAAAATACTAATTAATTATCAGGCTATTGTAACATATTAGCGAATAACCCTGAAAACACACTGTCGCGTCAGACATCATTAATACCTTCGCCACCTTCCCTATTTTCATGGACGGCTCTTTCAAGGTACCAAGTGTAATCGTGGCGCTGATCACAGCATAATCGTCTGCCAGATGGCTTCAACCTGCGTTTTAATCTCCGCGACATCCGCTTCATTCATGATGGCAGGCTTTCCTTGTAATGCCAATTTATGGCCATTATCGCGGTAACTGCAATAAGCCGCTTTTAAAATATCGGCAGTAGCTTTAGCTATAAATCCTTGCGCGTGCAGCCCTTCTAATAATCTGACATTATCGGTATAGGTGGTTAAGGCTTCATGGTATTGGGCTTGGGCTAAAACACCGTATTGCACCATAAATTCAATATCCGCAATACCACCCTTACTCTGTTTTAAATCAAATTGTCCGGCAGTCTTTATCGCCAGTGATTCACGCATTTTTTCACGCATATCGCGCACGGCGATTTTTAATTCCGAAGGATCTCTGGGTAAGCTAAGTATCCTACGCCGAACCCCTTCAAATTGTTGTTTGATGGCGGCATCACCAGCTATAAAGCGCGCCCGCACTAATGCCTGATGTTCCCAGACCCACGCATCTTTACTTAAATACTGCTCATAAGCCGTAATATGCGACACCAATAAGCCGGAATCTCCGTTAGGGCGCAAGCGTAAATCCACTTCATACAACACGCCTGACAACATACGTGTATCTAAAATATGCCGGATTTGCTGCCCCATACGCCCATAAAATTGTGAACAAGTGATGGCCTTATCACCGTCGGTCATCGCCAAACCATCTTGGCAATTGTAAACAAACACCATATCCAAATCAGAACTGTAACTGAGTTCAATCCCACCCAGTTTACCAAAGCCTATGACACCAAAATCAGTGACGGAATCACCCGCATCGGGTGGACGTCCATGTTTTTGAATTAATCCCGCCCATACATAATCAACGACTTGTGCGACAATCACTTCTGCAATAGTGGTTAAATAATCGCTCACCACCATAATGGGTATCACCCCCATAATATCCGCAGCCGCTACTTTTAAGACATTAATTTGCTTAAATTTACGCAATGCAATCATGTATTGCTCAACATCCTGCATCTCGCAACTGTGTAATTGCAGCTGTAAGTGTTTTTCAAGATCTTGTTTTTTTAGCGGCTCGTATAAACTGCGGGTATCCAGCAACTCATCAAAAAGCGCAGGATATTGGGCTAAATAATCACAAATCCAGGCGCTTGCCGAGGACAAGGTAATGATTTGCGTTAACGCACCGGGATTTTCTTCCAGCAAGGACAAATACACATTTCGCCCCGCCACTTCTTCAAACAAATGCAATAAGCGTTTAAGCGTAATATCGGCATTATCGACACCCTGCATGGCGGCCAATAATTGCGGCATCAAGCGATCCATCACCCCTGCGCCTTTAGCCGTCAGACGCTTAATCGCCGGTGAGCTTTTAAAACTATTCAACGCATCCAAAATAGCCACTGCATCGTTAAAACCCAAGGCTTGCAATTGGTTTAACGCGCCCTCTTCATCCGCCTGTCCCGACCAGAGTCGTAAACCAATCGACGGTATAGTTTCTTGTTTTGATACCGCAAATACCTGATCAAAAACCGCATGCACTTGCTGACGTATCGTATCCAGCGCCGCTTTAAATACTGTCCAATCGCTATAATCCATCGAATACGCAAGAATATCCTGCCCTAACGTATCGGTCGGTAAATCGTGCGTTTGTTTATCCTGATATTGTTGAATATGATTTTCAACTTTGCGCAGGAAACGGTAAGAGCTTTGTAATTGCTGGGCATCTTGTGCGGTTAATAACTGCAATGCCTCAAGCGTTTGCAACACGCTTAAAATTCCGCGCTGTTGCAGCACTTTTTCTTGTCCGCCACGAATTAATTGAAAAGCCTGACCAATAAACTCAATCTCCCGAATCCCCCCTGGCCCCAACTTAATATTATCCATGCGGTCTTTACGCTGGAGTTCCTGCGTGATCTTAATTTTCAGAGTGCGTAATTCATCAATAGCGCCATAATCCAAATAGCGGCGGTACACAAATGGCTTAAACATCGCCATTAGCTGTTGACCGGTCTTAAAATCTCCCGCCACTTGGCGCACCTTCACCATCGCATAGCGCTCCCATTCGCGCGCTTGCGTCTGGTAATAATTTTCCATGCCATCAAACGTCATGATCATAGGGCCGCTGTCGCCAAACGGCCTTAAACGAATATCCGTCCGAAACACAAAGCCATCTTCCGTAATAGCGTCCAGCACCTTCACCACTGAGCGCACAATACGCGTAAAAAATTCACTGTAAGAGGTTTCCTGCCGATCCTGTAGCTCACCATGTTCGGCAAAGGCAAAAATCAAATCTATATCAGAGGAATAATTTAACTCGTAAGCGCCTAACTTACCCATACCCAACACCACCAGATTCAGCGGCGTGCCATCACTCAATACCGGCGTACCTTTACTGTTACATTGCTGCTGATACACAAAATCCAAGGCAAACTGAATACAGTTTTCAGCCAACAAGGATAAATCCAGTAACGTTTCATCCAATGTCGACCAACCCGCTAAATCACGCCAAGCAATACGTACCATCTCTCGACACCGAAACAGACGCAACTGCCGCATAAGTGTTGCTTCATCGCTAATAGCCAGTTGCGCTAAGTTTGCCGCATACGTTGCACTGTGCGTACTCGACAACAGCGCATCCAGACACGCCTTATCCGTTACCAGCCCAGGGATTTTTAAGATACTCAGCTGAATAAATTGACTACAGGTGACTACCCGCACAAAGGATGCGGCTATTGCCGGATACGCGTAAAATAAAGGCTCCGTCAGCCCAAGTCGCTCATCCAGTCGTGTTAAAGCCGCCAACGTTGCATCGGTTAAAGCAGCAGGTAAGGTTTCGGTTTGCGGTGCAAATTGTGTAATTAATGACATAAGCGTAAGAGATGTATTTTAAAAAATGTTTTCAGCACAAAAATTAGTCACTTTCAAAGTGATTTCAACATCAAGCAATATTCTTTACCGTTTCCCCGTCGTCAAACGTTCTGTAATTAGCCCAGCGCGGTTTGTTAGTTGGTTTCAATAATGAACGGCGTTTTTAACGGCTTCTAATCATGCGATTTAATTAAATTATTTGCATAACTCGCTTGTTGTAAGTGCATCAGCTTGGCTTGTGTACTTTCTAAAATAAAATCTCTTAGAAAAATACTGGCTTTTAATATCTCTATACCACACAATTCGCCATTTGCATTAAGTTCTGCGGTTATATTAGGGCTTATTTCCATGCTTTCAATTTCTTCATCATCACTTATAAGCATATGAATAACCTCTTGTTCTGGAAAATAACGCATTATTGGATTATTCATGGCTAAATCTTCCTGTGGTTAATCTAAATTTGATTTGTTGCCTTGTGGTGGCATGAATTGTGATGGGTGTTATTGCATTTTCCGTTTCTTCATAGGGAATCATCACTAATTTATTATTGTGATCTCCAATAACGACATAACGGCAGCTTTCAGAATCAATATAGCGTTCTGGTGAATAGCGGATAATTTTTTCGATTAGATTTAAATCAAAACCGCGTAATTCGGCTCTGTATTTTAGGTAATCTGTGAAAATTAACGTTTTATCGGTCATATTAGATGATCCATTGCAATTTTTTCGTCGATTCCAATAGCGAGTTCTACGACGTGTTTAACGGCGACTAAACTGATTTACTTTAATTTTTCACCCAGTTTTCAATTTTTAGATTTGGAATTCTATTAAAATGCTTTTCGTTGTTTGTTACTAACGTTAGCTGGTTGGATAAAGCAATAGACGCTATCATAATATCTGCATCCATTATAATATTACCTTGCTGCTTTAAATCCGCTTTAATCTTGCCAAATAATTGTGCTGATTCGACAGTAAAATTAACCACCGTTAATTTTTGTTGAACTATTTGAATAGCGTTCAAGTTTTTGTCTTTTTGTTCTGAATTATAAGCACCAAAATAAAGCTCAGCATGAGAAATAATTGAGTAGACTGTATGATCCAAACCGACACTTAACGCTTTATTTTCTATATTTTTATGGCCTTTAAGCCAATAAATCAACGTATCAGTATCTAACAAATAGTTCATAAATAAATGTCTCTTGCTGGCGTTCTACTATTTATGATTTCTTGCGTAATTTCTTCACTAGAACGTGAATCTTGCCAAATACCACATAACCCTGTTTTATTACTGACGGTATCAATATCATTAATACCTTCTTCTTGCGCAATCGCTTTAATTAACCACTGTGCTAACCGTAGTTTCTCACTGTGATTAAGTTCGTTGATTAATGGGATACATTCATTGTAAGTTGTTGTCATCACTATTCTCCAGATTGTTCGTTAATATAATCCAGCGCTGTTTGTTCGTCGGTTTCGATAGCGAGCTCTACGGCGTGTTAAATCCCTTTGTAAATATCACCCCGATTACCCGCTTTAAGTATAAAAACGAGTAATTCATCTTGTTTTATTTGGTAAACAAGGCGATATTGACCAATACGCAAACGATATAAACTTTCATAGCCTTGCATGGATTTTATATCAAGTTGCGTATTGGCATAAGGATTTTGTTTAAGTAACTCCAGTTTTTGTTTTATATCCTGTCGTTGTTTATCAGGACAACTTCAAGAAACTTAGTGCCGCTTTTATGTAACAGTAAACGATAACTCATAAGGTATTTTTTACCGCTTCCCAATCATCGAATTCACTGTAATCACCTTGTTGAATTTGCGTTAAACACTGTTGAATATGTTTCTGTTCATCGGCTAATAATTCAGACTCTTCTAAAATATGGCAACGATTTTCAGGTAATAGTTTAATAAAGTCCAAAATAGTTTGATAAGCGTTGTCTTAAACTTCTAATAAAATGGTTTTCATCGTAAAGCCTCTTTATTTTGTGCTATATAATCCAGTGCGGTTTGTTCGTCGATTTCGATAGCGAGTTCTACCGCGTGTTTGGCGGTGGCTAATAACTGTTCGCTTTGGGATTTTAGGGTGAAGCTTTGTTGGATTAGGGTGGCGATTTTTGTTTGAATTTCTAAATCAAGTAAAGGTACTATCAAAGTTTCAAAATTTGATGTATTAACATAGGGCTGAACATTTCCTGTCTGTACTCTTTCTAGTAAAACCTTACCAATTTTTTTAAATAAATAGTTAATGATTCTTTATTTACCGCGCACTTTTTTAACGATGATGCTGTTTTCCAGCGTCTGGATTTGTGTAGCGCTAAACTTCATGAGTTTGTAGGCGGAATCTTTGAGGATTTCGTTCAGGGTTAAGCTCATGGGCGGTATATAAAAAGACGGTGAGAGGAGCAAAGCGAAAATAGCGTAAGGGGAAATCTAAAGGTTATCTGCCCCCGTTTTTTCTCTAAAGGAATGAGCAGCCACATAAGTTTTATGGGTGGTCATTCCGGTATAACAGATTTAAACGCACTGGCGTAAAAGATTGCACACCAAGGAATGTGTGTCAAAAAAAGGACTTTACCTTAAAATCATTGCCGCATCGCCTGTTGCGCAGCTTGTGCCAAGAATCCAGAACGGGTAGAGCCGTGCGCTTTAGCGTAATCATCAATACGGCTTAATAATAACCTTGGTAAGGTAATATTGATTTTCTCTGCTGGGCCAAAATAACGTTCCACGGGTACGTCTACCAACGACCACACCCAACCTGCAAAATTAGGGTTGGCTTGATGATAGGCAAGGCTATTGCAAGCAGGAATCATACCGCCGTCTTCGATCACGGTTTCACACCATAAATCAATGGCCTCTTTGGCGTTTTCAAACGCTTCATCCAGTGTATCACCCGCAGAAAAACAGCCCGCTAAATCTGGCACCACGACCCCGAAGGCTTGACGATCATCACCTGGTTCTATGGCAATAATAAACTTCATACGTTTAACCCCGCTTGTTTTAACAGTGTGTGTACCAAGCCTTTACCCAGATCGTTTTTAGGATGCGATACCGTTAAATGCCCTGGCTTAGTCGGATGCACAAAAATATAATGGCTACCCTTTACACCACGCAGCGTGCAGTTATCACCCTTCAATTGCTTAATCAGTTCGCTACTATTCATGGTGGTTATTATAACCACTTCTTAAGCTAAAACCACCGACACTTACTGATAACGCGTTGGATCAGGCAATCCCGCTTGTTCAAAACCTGTTTTGCGTAAACGGCAAGCATCACAGACGCCGCACGCCTTACCCTGGGTATCTGCCGAGTAGCAGGAGACGGTTTGTTGATAATCTACACCTAAACGGATACCGAGCCGAATAATATCTGCTTTGCTTAAAGCAATCAGTGGCGTGTGAATGGTGAGGCGTTCGCCTTCAACGCCCGCTTTGGTCGCGACGTTGGCGAGCTGCTGAAAGGCGGCAATAAATTCAGGGCGACAGTCGGGATAGCCGGAATAATCAACGGCATTCACACCAATGAAAATATCGTGAACATGTAATACTTCCGCCCACGCTAAGGCAAATGACAGAAACAGGGTGTTACGCGCGGGAACATAGGTGACAGGAATGCCCGCTTGGAGGGTGTTGGGAACGGCAATGTGTTGATCTGTCAGAGCAGAGCCACCAATAGAAGCTAAACCCAATGCAATGATTTTATGGTCAACTACCCCATAGTGCTCGGCAATTTTGCTAGCAGCGAACAATTCCGAACATTGTTTTTGTCCGTAGTCAAAGCTTAAGGCGTAACAGATATAGCCTTGTTCAATGGCTTGTGCGAGGACGGTAATGGAATCTAATCCGCCAGAAAGTAGAATGATGGCTTTTTTTTGCATGGCTTTTATTTGCCCTGGGTATCACCCCAGAGGAATTTATGAAGTTGAATTTGAAAGCGCACCGGTAAGCGGTCATGTAAAATTTTATCAGCGAGCCAAGCGGGTTGTTGATAGCCCATCATGGTTGAAAATAAGACTTCACAGCGCTCAGTGAGTGCATATTGGACGAGCATTTTTTTGGACCATTCGTAATCCGCTTCATCAGCAATTACGAATTTCACTTGGTCTTGGGGGGTTAAATAGTCGATATTCTCATAACGGTTTTTTTCCAGCTCACCGGATGCAGGCGTTTTTAAATCCATGACTTTTATAACGCGACTATCTACCTGCGATACATCCAGCGCACCACTGGTTTCTAACGATACACAATACCCTTCGTCAAGTAAACAGGTCATGAGATCCAGACAATCAGGCTGGGCGAGTGGCTCGCCTCCGGTCACGGTTACATAACGGGCGCCATACTGCGCGACGTCCTGCAATATAGCGGCGATAGTTTGTTTCGTGCCACCGGTAAATGCGTAAGCCGTGTCACAATAAACACAGCGTAATGGGCAACCCGTTAGCCGAATAAAGACAGTCGGTAAGCCAACCGTATTGGATTCACCTTGCAAGGAATAAAAAATCTCGCTGATGCGAAGCGATTTACTGCGCATCACTGACGTAAAAATGGTACTGCATGTAGCAGTTTATTATGCTCATAAGCCACCATTTAAGGTGCTTAATTTTTTAGTGGCTAAATGCGCGGCAGTGGTGTTCGGATAGCTACTGCTAACACGGTTTAAATACTCCCGCGCTTTCGCCATATTATTTTGTTCTAATTCCAGATAACCCAACTTTAATAAAGCATCAGAAACTTTGGGACTGTTGGGGTAGTTACTGATGACTTTATTAAATGACTCTTTGGAAGCCGCGAGGTTCTTGCTGACTTTATAGGCTTCCCCTAACCAATATTGCGCATTAGAGGCGTACTCACTGCGTGGAAAGCTGGTTAAAAATGTGCTTAATTCCGCAATGGCTTGCGAATGATGGCCTTCTTTTAACGTGTCATAGGCTTTCTGGTACTGTTCTTTTTCACCGACTGCTTTTGCAACGGGTGCAATCGATGCAGCAGGTTTCGGTGCGGAGTAAATCTCTTGTGGAAATTTTGCAGCAGATTTTTCTACGAGTGCTGGTGGATCAATGGCAACCACTGGCGGTGGCACAACCACAACCTGTGGTGCAGCCACAGGAGGTGGTGCAGCCACAGGAGGTGCTACTACTGGGGCTGCTGGAGCGACTTCCGGCGATGAGACGGGCGGTGTCAAGGTAGCGGGTATTGGCGGAGCGGCTAACGTGGAAGCGGCCGTCCCTTCAGTTTTTTTTGCTGTTTCTATACCTTGAATACGTTGATCCATA
The DNA here is from genome assembly GCA_026398935.1 of Methylococcales bacterium. Classification (GTDB taxonomy): domain Bacteria; phylum Pseudomonadota; class Gammaproteobacteria; order Methylococcales; family Methylomonadaceae; genus SXIZ01. The sequence continues at coordinate 4,323 of JAPLRW010000032.1, read as the reverse complement.
TCGTCATACAACGTTGTTTGACGTTTTTTTAGCTCAGCCAATTCATTAGCCTGTTCTTCAACAGTTCCACTCAATTGCCGCACTTCTTTTTGCAATTGTTCTAATTTCCCCAGCATTTCATAGGTGGCATTTGCAGAAGTGCCCATCGCAGAAGTACCCAGCCCTTGCGCTGTTTTTGTAACACTTCTGGCATTTACAGGAGAAGCCGAGGAATTAACAGGATTTGGACTACCATAATAACTGGAATTATCAATGATCGGCGGCAATGATTCAGAGTCAATCACCGGCTCTGGCTCAGCATAAACATTGGCACAAACCAACGCCATTAATAGCAGGCACTTTTTCATTTACTGCCCCTGAAAATCAAGTTCTGCACGACGATTTAACTGCCACGCCGATTCATCATGGCCGCTTGCGGCAGGTTTTTCTTCGCCATAACTAACCACTTCAACTTGCGAGTCAGAGACACCTTGCATCGTTAGCATCCGCGCTACCGCTTTGGCACGCTGCTCACCTAACGCGATATTGTATTCTCGTGAACCCCGTTCGTCGCCATGTCCTTCAACAATGACATGCTGACTTGCGCTGGCTTTCAAATTTTCAGCATGTTGGGCAATAACGGGCACAAATTCTTCTTGTACCTGACTGCTATCGTACATAAAGTAAATAACGGGCTTACCACCGTTGCTACCATTTCTGCCGCTGCCGTATTGACCATTGGCACTACCATAACCCTGCCCGTCACCTTGACTATTTTCGCCATTTAATTCTGATCCTGACAAGGCATTATCACCAACACCTGCCGTATTGACGCCGTTATCTAGGTTTTCAATACCTGCATTGGTGTCAACAAATTCATCTTTTTTTTCATCTGTCGAGCTACAGCCCGACAGCAATAACGATGTCAGTACTAATACGGTCGAGACGTTATTTAGATTCAGTTTCATTTTTATTTCTCATTGCACGTAAAAATATGACCGATTTTAAAAATCGGTCAGCCTATTAATAGAAGCGTTATCGACCTTGATAATCCAGCTCTGCACGGCGGTTTAATTGCCATGCAGATTCATCATGACCAGATGAGGCAGGTTTTTCTTCACCATAACTGACCACTTCAATTTGTGACTCTGACGCCCCCTGCATAGTCATCATTCGTGCCACAGACTTGGCGCGTTGCTCACCTAAAGCAATGTTGTATTCACGCGAACCGCGTTCATCCGTATGTCCACCAACGATTACATGCTGCCCGGAATTTGACTTCAAGCTACGTGCATGTGCAGCAACAACGGGTACAAATTCTTCCATAACTTGACTGCTATCATACATAAAATAAATGACTTTTGTACCATTAGGGCCGCCACCCTGCCCCCCCCCATTCATGCCATCTTCGCCGCCGAAACCATTTGCACCACCGCTGCCACCATTTAGCTCAGAACCCGACAACGATCCATCACCAGTGCCAGACGTACTAACGCCTGAACCAGCAGCATTATCATCGGTAAAGCCAGTATCCTGTTCGTCTGTTGAGCTACAACCTGAGAGTAAAATGGTTGTTAAGGCCAATGCTAGTGCTGCGTTATTCAAACTAAATTTCATTTTATTTTCTCACTCAAAATAAGTTGCTAATGCTACGTTAAAAGCCATTACTGATAGTATTCATCAATAATGTACCCTTAACGATTTTAATTGTCGGACAAGACGCGCTCTAAATAAAAAGCGGGTCTTGTGTTACTGGTATTCTTAACATCGGTGCATCAAACAAAGAACACCATCAATCGTGTTAATAAGCGCCTAGGGAGACCATGCGGGATCACGAACCTCACCACCAACAAACGCTAGTCGCTGATGAACCTTTCCGTCAGCTGAAACAGCCGCTAACACTTCCCGTCCACCTTGTTTTGCCGCATAAAGAACCATCGTACCATTGGATGCAAAGCTAGGAGATTCATCAGAATCACCTTCAGTTAACACATCAATTGAGCCACTGGAGACATCCAATACCGCAATCTGGTAATTACCGCCATTACCATGCACCATGGCTATTTTTCGACCATCCTTTGAGAAACTGGCGCGGGCGTTATACGTGCCTTTGAATGTAATCCGTTTAACAGGCCCACCTTGGCTAGACACTCTGTACAACTGCGGTTTGCCACCACGATCTGAGGTAAAGACAATATTAGCGCCATCAGGAGACCAAACCGGCTCAGTATCGATCACATTACCTTGCGTCACTCTTCTTAACGATTGGCTATTAATGTCTACGACATAAATATTTGGATCACCATCTTTGGATAATGTAACCGCTAATTGCGAGCCGTCAGGAGAAAAAGCGGGCGCACCGTTAATACCGCGAAAGCCGGATATTTTTTGACGTTGCCCAGTGGCTAAAGTTTGAATGAAAATAGCTGAACGTTTGGTTTCAAACGATACATAGGCAATTTTCTTTCCATCGGCTGACCACGCGGGTGACATTAAGGGTTCTTTGGAAGACGCAACCGTTTTGGAATTATACCCGTCAGCATCGGCAACTTGAATGCGATAAGATTTTTGATCTTTCCCACCTGCAGTGGTGACGTAGGCTATCTTGGTACCAAACACGCCGTTTCGACCCGTTATTTTTTCAAAGATAATATCGGCAATATGGTGGGCGGTTCGACGTAAATCATTTGTCGCCACATTCATACGGTACGCAAGCATTTTTTGGCCTTTAACAACCGTAAACAACTCAAACTGTACGGTATACTTACCCAGCTCTTGATTAACTTGTCCCACCACCAGATATTCTTGTCCTAACGCTTGCCAAGTACGGTAGTTAACATTGGCTTCCGTAGTTGGTCGACTCAGCATGTCCTGTTCTGGCAGGGTTTTAAAATAGCCACTGTGACTTAAGTCATCATTAATAACGTTCGCCAGATTGAGCGGCGAACTACCGCCAAAAGGGACAACCGCAATCGGCGTAGCACCTTCTGTACCGCCGGTAATCTCAATGCTTAACTCTGCTCGTACGAATGAGCTGGTGAAAACAAAAAAACTCAACACTAGTATTTTTCTAATATACAACCGCACTTTCTTCCTCTTTTGCTACGTTGAACCATTTAAAATATTATCTAATGACCCTTAAGTCACTGATGATTACGGATTAAAAACAAACTCAAAAGACCTGAAATCTTTATTAAATAATTCTTTATCGGATGGAATCGGCAGTGGCGACGCTTTTTTTACCGCACTTTCTGCTGAACTATCAAAGCCACTATCGCCACTGCTTGTTACAATCATCGTATCCATGACCTCACCACTGGATAATAATTTAACGCGGATGGTACATTTTAAGCCACTACCCGCCGATAATGGCCTAATCCAATTATTTTCAACTTTCTTTTTTATGGCTGATAACGCCGTCTGTTTTGCCTGTGCATTTGCAGCGGCTTGAGCAGCTAAAGCTTCCGACTTTTGTTTTGCAGCCGCTTCAGCTTGTTGTTTTGCCAACGCTGCAGCTTCTGCCTGTTGTTTAGCGGCGGCGTCCGCCGCGGCTTTTTGCTTGGCTTCAGCGGCAGCTTCATCTGCTTTTTGTTTTGCTAATGCTGCATCTGCGGCTTGTTGTTTTGCCTTTGCATCCGCCGCTTCTTTTGCCGCTTTTTGCTTGGCTTCAGCGGCGGCTTCATCCGCCTTTTGTTTTGCTAATGCTGCGTCTGCGGCTTGTTGTTTTGCCTTTGCATCCGCGACTTCTTTTGCCGCTTTTTGCTTGGCTTCTTTTGCTGCGTCAGCCGCTGCTTTAGCCGCCTCAGCGGCTTTTTGCTTAGCCAGCGCAGCCTCTTCAGCTTGTTGTTTTTCTTTCACATCAGCGGCGGCTTTCTGTTTGGCTTCGGCGGCCTCTTGCTTCGCTGCTTTTGCAGCCTCAGCGGCTTTTTTCTTAGCTAACGCCGCGTCTTCCGCTTGTTGTTTTTCTTTCGCATCAGCGGCGGCTTTCTGTTTGGCTTCGGCGGCGTCTTGCTTTGCTGCTTTTGCGGCTTCAGCAGCCTCTTTCTTCGCAGCTTCAACTGCTTGTTGCTTAGCTAACGCAGCGTCTTCGGCCTGTTGTTTTTCTTTCGCATCAGCAATAGCTTTCTGTTTGGCTTCGATAGCCTCTTGCTTCGCCGCTTCCGTTGCTTGTTGCTTGGCTAACGCGGCGTCTTCAGCTTGTTGTTTTTCTTTCGCATCAGCAACAGCTTTCTGTTTGGCTTCGGCGGCCTCTTGCTTCGCTGCTTTTGCGGCTTCAGTAGCCTCTTTCTTCGCAGCTTCCGCCGCTTGTTGCTTGGCTAACGCGGCCTCTTCAGCTTGTTGTTT
>JAPLRW010000018.1 GCA_026398935.1 Methylococcales bacterium | reverse complement strand
TGTTGCGCCGGAGCCTTTTTTAATCGCTGGGCAAACAACGGTTTTGTATGTTATTGGTTCAACTTGGCCGAGTCGTAACTACCCAAAAGAACAGATTTTAGCCGTCATTGAAGCCTTACAATGCCATAGTTTAATACTCTGGGGATCGGTGGAAGAGCATGAAACGGCGGAATGGTTGGCCGCGCACAGTCGCTATGCTACCTGCTTACCCGCATTGGATTTAAACAGCGTCAAGGCGTTAATCGCACAGGTAGATTTAGTTATCGGCAACGATACGGGGCCGACACATATGGCGTGGGGCTTAAACCGCCCGTCCATTACCTTATTTGGCCCTACGCCCGTGAGCCGCGTCTATCAAACCGAGTGCAATAAAGCCCTAAAATCCTCTTCAATCGTTAATCCTTACAAGCTCAATAAACAGGATTTTTCCATTGCAGACATTCAACCCGAAGCCATTACACGCTTAGCACAAACACTACTTTTAGCGTAATACTCACTGCTTATGTACACCTTTATTTTCTTAAGTTTATGCGCATTTTCAAGCGGGATATTGGCGGAAAACCTCGGAAAATGGACAGTTCCTGAACTGAACACCCTGCTACACAGCACACAAACAATTGCCGATGAAGGCACTAAAATTGCACACCTTTCACAGCAATTTTTAAACACCCCGTACAAAGCACACACCTTAATCGGCAGCGCTAAAAAAGCTGAACAATTAACCCTTAGACTCGATGGCGTTGATTGCTTAACCTATCTGGAAAATGTTGAAGCCCTGCGCCGTTCGCATTCGTATGCTGATTTTACCGAAAATTTAAAAGCCGTTCGTTACAAAGACGGCGTGGTCGCCTTTCAAAACCGCAACCATTTTTTCTTAAACTGGCGCGATAATAACGCCCGTTTCGTTACGGATGTTACCCAGCAAGTAGGCGAAACGGCGAGCAAAATGAAGATCAAATACTTAAATGAACCGCTGCATAAACCACTCATCCCCGGCATCCCAGTCGTTGAAACCTTGGTGCATTATATTCCCGGCGTTAGAATTGATAACAAAATCCTCAGCCGCTTAAAAAACGGGGATTACGTTGGATTGTATACGGATCGTAACGGTTTGGATGTAACCCATGTTGGCATCATCATCAAAAAAGGTCAGCAGGTTTTTTTCCGCCACGCCAGTAATGAGCCGTATGTACAGCAAGTGGTTGATGCGGAATTTGTGAATTATTTTAAATATCAACGCGGTTTTGTGGTGTTGCGGCCTTTGGACATTTAGCATTAAAATGGATCAAGATGCCTGAAAAGGGTACGCGATGCGCACCCTCATGATCGGTGATTTATTGAATAACAAACGCTTCTTTTACCGATCCCTCTACAAACCCAGCCATATCACTGGTACGCGCACCCACATATACTTTAGTACCTTTAGTATAATATTGCTCCATAGGTACTTGCTGCTCCACGAAAACTGAATTTAGATTCCAAGGGGGTCTACGAAAAGACGTTTTAAGCGGGACAGATGTCATTAAGCCGTTAATTGCGACAGGAACCCACATTTCTCCTTGCGTTTGAAATTGATAAAATTGGCCTTGATGGTCGATAATAACGTGAACATTGTCTAACAGCTCCTCTTTTTCCCCCGTATCCAGTTTAACATTCACTAGTAGAGTTCCAGGCGGATTCGTCCAGCAATCGGTAGTTTTTGAATCGGGTTTAGGGCAATACACCGGCTTTCCAGACCCATCTGTTACCGTCACTTGGTACGCCATAGTGATTGAGGAAAAGAGTGTAAATATGACTAACGCGCTTAATCGCTGAAGAAAGTTCATGGTAATGTCCTTAAGAAGTAAAGTAAAAATGCACAAATGTTGAGTGTACGCTTCACAGTATCTGTTGTATATGCGACAAATTGTTACCGATGAGCAAAAACATAAACCTCACCCATTCAATAGCCAACCATGAACAGAAGAATCTTTCTACAATTCGCCCTTGCTAGCGGTGCTATTGCACTGGTCGGGACTTATTCCGTTTTCATTGAGCGCGTCCGCGTACAGGTTAATCGCTATAAAATCCCTATCGACAACTTGCCGCGCGCGTTTCACGGCTTTACCTTGGCGCAGTTAACCGACATTCATTTAGGCTATCTGGTTTCAGAAGCCTTTGTAAAAGAACTCGTACAGCGCACCAATCGCTTAAAGACCGATGTTATTGTGTGTACGGGCGATTATGTTCATGAGCGCAACACTACGGCAGAAATTGACAAAGTATGGCCTATTTTATCAACACTATCGGCCAAACATGGCGTCTATTCGATATTGGGCAATCATGATCATTGGGCAGACACCCCTCGTTCCCTGTATTGGCTGGAAAGATCGGGGCAGAACATTCGCCATCAATCGATAGCTATTACGAAAGGGCGTGATCGCCTAGTGCTGGGCGGTGCTGGTGATTTTTGGGGGGATCAATTAAACATAGACCAGGCTTTTGCGGGTGTCGATCCTGACGCCTGTAAAATACTCTTGGCGCACAATCCGGATTCGGTAGATAGCGACTTTACAACCCCGGTGTCTTTAGTGCTCAGTGGGCATACGCATGGTGGTCAAGTGGTTATTCCGTTTTGGGGGCCACCCAGATTACCAGTGGAGAATCAAAACTATTCGAGCGGTCTTATCACAACCCCCAACACGCAGCTATTTATCAGCAGAGGCATCGGCTGGGCCATTTTACCGGTAAGGTTTAACTGCGCGCCAGAAATCGCCGTGTTAGAACTGGTTAATCCGGCATTCTTGGCGTAATCATCTGCCTGTGTGGCGCGTAAGCTGTCCAAAGCACTCTACGGGAAAAATACCCGATGCCTTGCGCCGCTTTTTATGATGCTCAATGCGTTATGATAGACTATCGTTGGTCGTGTAAACGATACCATCAAGCCGCCATTACACTTAACACGTTAACCCATCAACCGCACTTAACTTAACTATGAAAGAAAATTTAATCGTTAGCGCCATACAGCAACCCTGCGATCAGGATAAACAATCCAATCTGGATTATTCTATTAGCCAAATTTATGCTGCCGCCGAAGCGGGTGCTGAATTAGTAGTTTTGCCGGAATTGCATTTAGGCGCGTATTTTTGTCAAACGGAAGATTTTAATCAGTTCAACTTAGCCGAAAGTATTCCAGGGCCAACAACGGCTGTTTTGGCTGACCTTGCTAAACAATTAAGCATTGTCATTGTTGCCACTATTTTTGAAAAACGCGCACCGGGCTTATACCATAATACCGCCGTCATCTTTGATCAGGATGGCAGTATCGCAGGTAAATACCGCAAAATGCACATTCCAGACGACCCGGGCTTTTATGAAAAATATTATTTCACTCCCGGCGACCTTGGCTTTCAACCGATTAATACCTCTATCGGAAAATTAGGTGTGTTGATCTGTTGGGATCAGTGGTATCCAGAAGCGGCGCGTTTAATGGCGTTAGCGGGTGCAGAAATATTGATTTATCCTACCGCTATCGGCTGGGATCCTGAAGATACTAGCGCCGAACAAGCGCGACAATTAGATGCGTGGATTACTATTCAACGGGCGCATGCCGTTGCTAATGGTATTCCCGTTATTGCCTGTAATCGCATTGGTTTTGAAAAAGCACCGGACAGCGATGCGGGTATTGATTTTTGGGGCAATAGCTTCATTGCCGGCCCACAAGGCGAAATATTGGTTCAGGCCAATGCGACTGAAACAAAATTGTTATGCGCTACGATAGACAGCCATAAAAATGAGCGTGTTCGGCAAATATGGCCCTTTTTACGTGACCGCCGAATTGATGCCTATGGTGATTTAATTAAGCGATTTATCGATTAGACCCTACGATTTAAACAATGAAACGATTTTTTTTGTTAATTTTACACATCTGGCAGCAACAGTTAAAAGTGTATGTTATCACCGTACTGGTCGGCGGCCTGATTGGTATTTTAGTATTAGCGCCCAGTTACGATTACATCAACGCGCGTGAACATGCTGCCGATCCACTGTCCTCTATCGGCTATGTCCTTAGCCAAATCAAAAATATCTTGATGGGTAAAGGTACCGAAGATGACGCCGGATTATTGATCTTTTATGCCGAAATTGGCGCAATGATCGGGCTGTTTTCGCTCATTCTCTACAATTTCATCCATCAGCGTTTACGGCATATCGATTATTTAAAGGCGGAACTGAGTAAAGACTTACCCTTCATCATCCGGCAAGGAGAAGGGCCGCATTTAGAGTTTAAATCCTCGTTGCGCTGGGACATCGTGGAATCACGTATTAATCGCTCTCTCGAAGTCGTGGTACTGAAAACATTAGCGGGATTTTTAAACAGCCATGTGGGGGGAACGTTACTCATTGGCGTTGCTGACAACGGTGAAATTATCGGTCTGGAAAAAGATTACCAAACACTGAAAAAACCGAATCAGGACGGATTTGAGCAAACACTCATGACGGCTATATCCACTAATCTAGGCGCGGATCTCTGTGCGTTTGTACATGTACTTTTTCACGTTATAGACGGCAAAGACGTTTGTCGGCTGATAGTCTCCCCCTCACCCAGAGCTGTTTTTTTGGAGCAAGGGAATACACCGAAATTTTTCGTCAGAACTGGCGGCGGTACGCGCGACTTGAATATTCAAGAAGCGCTAGGATTTGTGGCAAGAAGATGGAAAAATGCCAAATGATTAGGATTTATTTTTTGTAGCCCGCGTAGGGCGTAATAGCGATAGCGTATTACGCCGTATGTTTGGTATTCCATGCCGCGCAATGCCCGTTGGTTATTGCGCCTTACGGCCTTTTGTAAGTATTTATTCCGTGTGTATCCGAGGGCATAAAGGCAAGAAAGCAGTAAGAACAGCGACAAATA
>JAPLRW010000150.1 GCA_026398935.1 Methylococcales bacterium | reverse complement strand
GTTGCTTTAGGGTATGCCAGAGAGTGGCTACAACATATTGGCGAAGGTGATGCGGCGGTGACACTGAATACCTGTGTTTTTTGTCACAGTGCAGAAGCTCCCGCGGCGTTACAACAGGACATTGCTCAGCAAGGGTATGCCATTATTAAAATGGAAGGCTGTCCTGCTTAGATCGATTGATCATAATGGGTGCTTTTTGTGCGGGGTATAGATGTGCCGTTTCTTGCAGGCAAGCCTCTAATACGCTTACCTGCAGAAAATGGTTTAAGATGAAAAACTACCAGCCTGCTTTGTAAATAAGCATGGCTGCGCTAATGTTATCGCGTAATGTATCCATGACATGTTTATTAAACCGTACACTATCCAGCGTGGCTTTATAGGTAGGTATAATTTCTTTTTTATCAAAATCAAAGAATAATGCTGGCGTGACGTGTGAGGCGTCAGCATAAAGTTTGCCGGAGTAATCGGTATTTGAAACCGGATCATGAATGTCAGAAATCACATGAATAATATTGGCAAAAGCACTATTGAATTGCTTGACACCGTGATCATTGAAAAAATTGTTGGGCACGGGGGATGAGTTAAATGCATAGGTTTTTAATTGAAACGATGCGCCCGCTGCTTGTGCCAGTCCACCACCCAAGGAATGGCCTGTAACCGTAATGTTACGCCCGGGGTAAGTGTTTATTATTTTTTGTGTGTATTTATAGGCATCGTCAAATTGTCCTGAATCATGGCCTTGGGTCAGTATTGTGTCAGTGTATACGTCTTTTTTAGACTCATTTAGCGCACTAAGCGAACAGACAAAGGGAATAATGCAAAATTCAGTACCACGGAAGGCAATAGCGATTTCGTTGGAATCCCTATTAATATATACGCCTGCCTGCATACCCGAACCAAGATCTGTATAGTCTTTTAAATCCCACGCGCCCGCAGTTTTAATGCCAAAATCGTATGCTGCAACCGCTAATGGGGTGTATTGTTGCGCATCACCCAGTACGTTGAGCGCCTCTTTTTCAGGAATTAATAAGCCCACATAAGGCTTCCATGTTTTGCCGGGTGCATAGTTTGCGCTAATAACGGCCGCAATGGATGGCGTCAGTTCAAAAACAGCTGGGGAAGTGTTCGGCAGTAACTGTAACTGGACACTATATCTATTGGTGCCGAATAGCTCGTATTGTTCAATGACCGGTATCGTCAATAGACCGGTGGTGCTTGAGAATAAAGGGTTGCTGCTGCCAGAAGATTTTATGTCTATGGCACTCGTCAGTGTAAAACGTAGCGCCCCAGAGGAGGGTATTAATTGTAATTGGGCTTGATAATACAGTGAACCTGATGGGGTCGTCATTTCAACAACGGGCAGGCACACTTTTCCTGTACTCGCTGAGAAGGATGGAACCGTACCACTACAGTTTTGTTCATCGGCTTGAGCGGTCATTGAGAAGCCTAACGTCGAGCAAAGTGCCAGCACGCTCAGTGCCAAGGGGGTTTTTAGCACACGAGTCGTGGGTGAAAAAATCGTGAGACGTTGATTTTTAGTGGGCATAGAAATAATCAGTGGGAGTGAACATGCAGTTATTTGGCGATGCACTTAAGACAGGATATTACTGTAGCGTGTTTGTATCCTGGCTCAAGTGCGTAGGGCTGTCGGACTTATTTAGCATCTTCCGTGAATGCGCCAAAATTCATCAATCGTTGATAGCGTTGTGCCAGCATGTCTTCTTCTGAGAGTGCTTGCAGTTCCTCTAAATGACGCACGATGACACTTTGTAAATTTAACGCAGTTAAGTGAAAATCGCGGTGCGCACCACCTAAAGGTTCGCGAACCACTTCGTCTAATAAGCCTTGTTCACGCACGCGATCAGAGGTAATACCCATTGCTTCTGCGGCTAATTTGGATTTATCAGCGCTTTTCCATAAAATGGAGGCACATCCTTCTGGAGAAATAACGGAATAGGTGCTGTATTCCAGCATAATCAAGCGATCACCTACGCCAATTGCCAATGCTCCACCAGAACCACCTTCACCAATAATGGTGCAGATAATCGGGGTTTTGAGTTGCGCCATTTCAAATAGATTGCGGGCAATGGCTTCACTTTGTCCGCGCTCTTCTGCGCCAATACCCGGATAAGCACCCGGTGTATCAATTAAAGTAATAATAGGTAATTTAAAACGTTCCGCCATTTTCATCATACGTAGCGCTTTACGGTATCCTTCCGGTCTGGGCATGCCAAAGTTACGGTAAATCTTTTCTTTTGTGTCGCGGCCTTTTTGATGGCCTATAACCATAACCGGTATGTTCTGTAGTCTAGCCAATCCGCAGACAATCGCCGGATCATCCGCATAGGCACGATCACCGTGTAGCTCTTCAAAGTCGGTAAAAATATGCTCAATGTAGTCGAGCGTATAAGGCCGTCCAGGATGCCTGGATATTTGTGATATTTGCCAATCGGTGAGCTCTGAAAAAAGTGATTCAGTTAAAAACTGACACTTTTGCTCTAACTGCTTTACAGCATCCGAAATATCAACGTCATTTTCTCGCTCTACACGACGCAATTCAGTTATCTTTGCTTGTAATTCGGCGATAGGTTGTTCAAAATCAAGAAATTTCAGATCCATAGTGATTGTTTTAAGTGGGAGGCAATAGTGGGTTAGGTTGCTTAAACACGTTTCTGGACAGTTTAACGTGTACGCATTATTTATTTTTAGCTATTTTATCCAATTCACGCAAATGTTTTAACTTTTCTGTTATTTTTATTTCCAAACCACGCGCGACGGGTTGGTAATAGTGTGTCCCGGCCAATTGATCAGGTAGATAGGTTTCACCTGCTGCGTAAGCGCCGGGTTCATCATGGGCATAGCGATAGTGTTGACCGTAATCTAGGCTCTTCATCAGTTGTGTGGGAGCATTGCGTAAATGTAGCGGTACGGGCAAGCTGCCGCTGCGCTGTGCATCAAGCTTCGCGGCATTATATGCGACATACACCGCATTACTTTTGGGCGCGCAGGCCATGTAGACGATGGCTTGTGCCAATGCCAGTTCACCTTCGGGACTGCCCAGTCGTTGCTGTGTATCCCAGGCGTTGATGCACAATTGCAAGGCGCGTGGATCGGCATTGCCAATGTCTTCGGAGGCGATACGCACGATACGTCTGGCGAGATACAGTGGATCACACCCGCCATCAAGCATGCGGCAAAACCAATACAGCGCACCGTCGGGAGAGCTGCCACGCACCGATTTATGCAGCGCTGAAATTTGGTTGTAAAATTCCTCGCCCTGATTATCAAAGCGCCGCAATGTGCCGCTTAATACCGCATCGCTAATGCTGTCATCAATAGTCGTTACGTGTTTGGCTAACGCCAGTTCAGCGGCAATTTCCAGTAAATTTAACAAGCGCCGCGCATCGCCATCTGCCGCGTGTAAAAACTGCTGTTTTACCGTGTCGCTCATTGATAGCTGTAAACGCCCGACGCCGCGATCACTGTCTACTAACGCCTGATCTAAAACGATAAGTAAATCATCCTTGGTTAATGCATTTAACACATACACACGCGCACGCGATAACAAGGCATTGTTTAAAGCAAAGGAGGGATTCTCGGTAGTCGCACCAATAAAATACACCGTACCATCTTCAACATGCGGTAAAAATGCATCTTGCTGGGCTTTATTAAAACGATGCACTTCGTCTACAAATAAAATGGTACGTCTATTCTCTAAACTCTGAATTTGCTTGGCGACACTGACCGCTTCCCGGATCTCTTTAACGCCCGCCAGCACCGCAGAAATGGCAATGAAATGCGCATCCGAATGTTGCGCAATGATTTTTGCCAGCGTAGTTTTACCGGTTCCGGGCGGCCCCCAAAAGATCATGGAGTGCAAATTTCCCGACAGAATCGCTTCATACAACGGCTTTCCCGCCTGCAAGATATGCGCCTGCCCGCTGTACTCTGACAGCTGGGTAGGGCGCATGCGCTCTGCTAAGGGTTTATTGAAATCTTGTGCCATTATTCTTCAGCAAAGACATCAACACCTTTAGGGACGACAAAGGTGAATAAATCCGGCGACAGCGTGGTATTGGTTTTTACGTTGGAAAAATAAATACGCGTTAATTGACCGAAATTATCACTTAACTCCATGCCACCTAAGCGCCCTTGATTAAGCCCGATCATAATGTATTTAAAGCTGCTCTCATCATTTTTTGGCAACAGTCTAACCCATTGCAAGCCTTCATCTGCGCCTTGTTGTTCCAGCGTAAAATTATCCCGTAAGGCAATTTCACCGCTTAATAATAATGCGGGTGTTGAGCCTAGCGATTTATCCAGTTTTTTAATGGTAACTTGTTCTAAATCGGTATCATAAAACCAGACTTTGCCGCCATTTGCGATAATTTTTTGCACAAAAGGGCGTTGATATTGCCAGTGAAACTTACCGGGTCTGTGCAAATAAAATACCCCGTAACTGGTTTGTGATGGATTGCCGTGTTCATCAATAACCACTTGCTTGAAATCAGCCGACACCGTCGATGATGCTTTTAAAAAAGCTTCTAATTGTGCAATAGGCAACGCCTCAGCGGAAACCACACTGCATACACCCCATAAACCTAACAATAACCAACGTTTTAACATAGTGTTCCTAACAATTAAAATGACTAAAAAATAATAGACGGGCGCTTTAGAGCAGTTATCAATCATCCACCGCCGCACCCGTTTGAGCAGCAGGGCGGTGAATAACAGCTTAATTACTGATTAAGTCACCCAGCCAAGAGTCAGATGTTTCCGGAACTTGTTCCGGCTCCGGTTCAACGTCTGCTTCGGGCTTGATTTCTCTCGGCTCACTTGAACAGCCTGATTTTTGTGTCGGCGCTGATCCCGCTATAAAAGGATACGCTTTGCTACCGGGACACGATTCTTCGGTTAGCATACCATTGGCAGTATTAACCCAAGCTGTCTCAACATTATCGGGTGCAATTAAACTTACGGGTACTTTAGCGATTGAATGCATTAACGCCGTCCAAATAGGTAGCGCGCCCGTTGCACCGGATAAGCCCGCGGGCTTGTTATCATCGCGCCCCGTCCAAACCACTGATAAATAATCACCGCTAAAACCTGCAAACCAACTGTCGCGAGATTCATTGGTTGTACCGGTTTTCCCCACCAACTCTAAGTCATGCGGTAAAACGGAATAGGCTGATTTACCCGTCCCTGTGCGCATAACTTCCTGCAAAATGGTATTGGTAATGTAAGTCGCTGCTGGGTCAACCGATTGATGTACCGTAAAAGGATAACTTTGCAATGATTTACCTTGCTCATTAATCACCGCCCGAATGGCGCGTAACGGCGTAGCAAAGCCATCTCCTGCCAGCGTTTGGTACATTTGCGTCACTTCAAAAGGGGTTAACTCCGACGCCCCTAATAACAGCGAAGGAAATAAATCAATATACCGTGTTACGCCTAGATTTTGCATGGTCTTAGCAACCATTTCAATGCCTAAATCCATGCCGATTCTAACCGTTGCCAGATTATAGGATTGCGCTAACGCCTTATGAAAAGACACCACCCCATGCTCTCTATTATCATAGTTATGCGGTTCCCACTGTTTATCGGGACTAATTTGCACCTTTATAGCCGTATCACTGACGGGCGTAATAATCGTATAGCGATCAGGGTACGTTAGAGCGGTTAAATAAATCACTGGTTTTATCAATGAACCAATAGGGCGTCTCGCATCTAACGCGCGATTAAAACCCGTGTCCTGCGCCTCACTGCCACCGGCTAAGGCGACAATCTCACCGCTGTCACGCCGCGTGACCACCGCCGCTGTTTGTAATTGCGGGTTCTTGGAGCGCTTCTCCAGTTCAGGCATTTTACGTTTAATTGCCGCGTCCAGAGACTCCTGCACGGCTACATCTAACGTCGTAAAGATGCGTAAACCGTCGGAGGTTAAATCTTCCTCATGATACGTTTCACTGAGCTGGCGCTTCACTAAATCTAAAAAAGCCGGGTAGCGATTACTGGCGCGATGCTGATAAGGAATAAGGTCAAAATCGGTTTTTTGCGCATCAGCACATTGTTGTGCGCTAATGTAACCTTCTGTCCGCATCTCCTCTAACACTAAATTACGGCGATTAAGCGCCCGTTCGTCCTGATGGCGTGGATCATAATAAGAGGGGCCGCGCACTAACGCCACTAACATGGCTACTTGATGCAACGGTAAATTTTGTAAGGGTCGGCCAAAATAAAATTCACTGGCCAAGCCAAAACCATGTACCGCGCTGGCACCATCTTGACCTAAATACACCTCATTTAAATAAGCTTCCAGAATCTCCTTTTTCTCATAGCGGTATTCTAAAATTAACGCCATAAACACTTCATTAAATTTGCGTAAAAAACTGCGTTCCGAAGATAAATAAAAATTCTTAATTAACTGCTGCGTAATGGTACTACCGCCTTGCACAATAGCGCCGGCGCGTAAGTTGGCCCACATTGCACGGGCAATGGCGCGAAACGAAATACCATGATGCTCGTAAAAATCACGGTCTTCTGTCGCCAATAAGCCTTGTATCAGCGTTTCCGGTGTTTGGTCTAATTTGATTAAAACCCGATCTTCTTTGCGACTAGGGTAAAAGCTGCCAATCTGAATAGGATCAAGCCTGACCACCGCCAACGGTTTTTCTGTCGCGGTATCGGTGATTTTAGAGATAACCCCATCGGCAAAATCCACGCTAATGGATTGACTGGGTTGTTCCTGATCAGGGAAACGAAACAGCCGTGTGCGTACACTGATTTTTGAGCCTTGCTTAACGTAAGTGCTTTCAGACGATAATTGCGGATCAGGGCGGTAACGCAGCTCTTGCAATAATTGTTCAAAATCCGTCACGCTACTGGCATAGCCCGCATAAAACTCGGTGACATTGGCATACACATACGCAGGCATCGCCCAGCGCTTGCCTTCAAACTGTTTACGCACGTTATAATCAAGATAACTAAAATACGATACCAGCCCAAACAGCCCGGCGATCAATCCTGCGAGTAATAATTTTGTAAACAGCCAGCGAATAATGCTGGGACGTCGGCGCGTAGCGCGTCGGTAACGGGGCCTAGTCGTCCTAGTTGTGCGACGGCTTGAGCTTGACGTTGTTTTTCTGGGCATACGATAAAAACCATGTAAATAAAAACTCACTATTCGCCCATCTTAACAAAATCTTACAGGCTAGGAATGAAGTTATTTTTAGCAGGACGGTGAGGGGGATAAGGTGTGCGCGTAATGTGAACCATTGCCGACTTTATATTGACCTTAGTGCGTGTTTTAAAAGTGTCAAGGATGGCAATGGGATAAAATACTGAACATTTAACCAATGAGCAGTAAGAAGCGCAGATCAAAAATTAAACGGTACCCAACTGACTTGAACAATAAAAAATGGGAAGCCATTAGCCCATTGTTGCCCAGTGAATTGCCCGGCGGTCG